>NZ_SMMB01001212.1 GCF_009711365.1 Xanthovirga aplysinae
AGAATAGGGTTTACCAACTATGATTTTATTCGTTCAACTTCTGAATCGGATCTTTGTAAGAAAAATCTAGTTGATAATAATCCTGTCTCAAATTTTGATGTCCTTTGGCATACCTTTAATGAAAATTATCCATCATTTGATCTTCGTGGAATTGATTGGGATTCTATGAGACAAAAATACAGATCTAAATTAAATGCTAAATCCACCGATTTAGAATTGTACGCTGTACTGAATAAGATGATATCTGAGCTAAATGACGGACACGTTTTCCTCGAAATTCCAGAATCATTGGAAGATGAAATAGGAATAGAACAAGAAAATACGGATGGGTTAAGAGAAAATGTTATTTCCGAAATTAATTCAAAATATCTTGATAGTGTAAAAACGTATAACCAAGGGAATATTAATTGGGGTATTATAGATGGTAACATTGGTTATATTCAAATTAATGATTTTGAAGATTTAGCCAATTATAATATCAATAAACACCTATCCAAAGAAGATTTCTGGGACGAATATTGGAATGAAGCTGAACAAAGCGAAAATTACTCTAAAGATGTGTTAGGTAGCTTTAAAAATCGGATGGCAACAATATTTGATGATATAAAGGCAACTAAATCTTGTATTATAGACGTGAGATTTAATGGAGGCGGTTTTGACCAAGTTGGGCTAGAAGTTTTAAGCTATTTTTCAGATGAGAAAAGGATTGCTTTTATCAAAAAAGCAAGATTTAAGGGCGGATTTACGAAAAAGCAAATTATATATTTAGAGCCAAATGAAAATCAATATTCTGGCGATTTATTTATACTGACCAGCTATCAAACAGCCAGTGCTAGTGAGACATTCACGCTTGCTTCAATGAATTTGTCAAATGCCAAACGAATTGGTTCCAATACAGAAGGAATTTTGTCCGACATTCTTTCAAAAAGATTGCCGAATGGGTGGGAATACGGACTTTCAAATGAAATATACGAAAGCGCAAAAGGTATAAATTACGAAAGAATTGGAATCCCAACGGATTATAAATTGAACTATAGTAAATGTGCACCATTATTTTACAAAAATCTATTGATGGAATTAAGAACTGAAGATAAAGCAATTGAAAAAGTAATAGAATTAGAAAAAGAAAAAACAGCTCTTAATAATGTAAATAAGCTAAAGAGTAACACTTTCAGTTCACATACAAATTCCTTGTAAACTAGTTCAGAACTAAAAATAAAACTAAACCATAAATAAAGAATTTGGAATATGAAATGTTCCGTCTGTTCAGGGGAAATAGATGAAAAATATTGCCCAAAGTGTGGTCAATATTTTAATAATGAAAGAATTACTAGTATTTCAGTTTTAAAGGATTTATTTGGCAGTATTTTTTCATTAGAAAAATCCTTCCTTATAAATATTAAAATGGGTTTATTACAACCCAATATACTTATTTCAAATTACTGGAATGGATATAGAGGTTATTACTACAGTCCAAGTAGATTTTTAACAATAGCATCCTTATTTTTTTTATTAGAGCTTATGCTTGTTAATGATTTTTTTGGAATTAGCGTAAGAAGTAAAGTTTCCCCACAATTTACTTTACTCTTTTTGAATCTTGTGGTATTTACTTTTTCCAGTTTTATTATCTATCTAGAATATAAGAAGAGCTTTTATGAACATTTAATATTAAATATTTACAATGTGAGTTTGTGGTCAATAATATTTGTTCCAGTATCGGTAATCTTAAGTTTATTTAATACTCATAGGACTATTGAAGCTGGTTTTTTCTTCCTTTTTCAATTATTTATTATTGTTTGGAACGCTAAAGCGTTTGAAATGAATAAATTCAAACGTCTTATTTATGTGGCCCTAAACTGCATATTCTTAGTAATTTTAATTTTGGTGTTAATTTACAGTTTTGGAACATCTACCAGATAGTTTCCATAAACGATTATACCAGGAAGTTTGCGGAAATAAAACCGAATAATGGAATAAAAGGTAATATGGGTTAATTACCAAACCCAAAAACAAATGCGTGTAAGTTATTTCCTGCTCATACCCAAAGCGTTGGTTGTTATTGAACTAATTATTAAATAAAACCATGAAAAAATATATTCTGGCATTTCTATGCATGCTGCTTGGCACTCCTACAATTTGTGAAGCACAAAAACCTACTATTCCGCATGAAGTAAAAGAAAACATCAAGAAACGGGTTGAAAATGGGATCAACGCTGGAATAGTTGTAGGGGTAATTAATTCTGAAGGAACCACCTTTTACAGTTATGGTGTCAAATCAATGAAAAGTAAAGAAGCTGTAGATGAGAATTCCGTTTTTCAAATTGCTTCCCTTTCGAAAACGTTTACAGGAATTTTACTGGCGGACTTAGTTGTAAAAAATGAGTTGAATTTAGATGACCCATTGCAAACTCTTTTACCAAAGGGAATCAACGCTCCAACTAGAAATGGGCATTCCATCAAATTAATCCACCTGGCTAATCATACGTCTTCCTTACCTAATTTGCCCCGTAATTTTAATATGACGAATCTCATAAATCCCTATGCCAATTATTCAGAAAAATTAATGTATGAATTCTTGAATAATCATGAGCTCACTAGGGACATTGGTTCTGAATATGAATACTCTAATTACGGTATGGGTTTGTTAGGGCACCTATTGGCAACCAGATATGAAATGAATTATGAAGAGTATTTATCCGATGTGATTTTAAAACCACTCGGGTTGGAAAATACCAGTACAGTGTTTTCGCCTCAAATGAAAATGAATCTTGCCAAAGGCCATAAAATTGGTGTTGAAGTAGAAAATTGGGATTATTTGTCCTCTTTTGCAGGTGCAGCGGGAATTCGTTCCACACCTACCGAAATGCTCAATTATTTGGGTTTTAATATGGGTTTAAAGGGAAGTGATCTATACTCCGCAATGGAGTTGTCACATGAAAATACCCGAAGGGAAGAGAGCAATCCACTTGTGGGGTTGGGATGGAGGATTAGGACTTTGGATGATAAGGAAATTTTATGGCACTATGGAGAGTCGGGTGGTTATTGTGCATTTCTTGGATTTATAAAAGGTGGAGATAAGGGAGTGGTCGTTTTGACTAACTCATATGCAGGTGTCACTGATATTGGAATGCATCTACTAGATGCTACATCACCCTTAGTTCATCCAAAACCTCCCATAGGAAGTAAGCTTAGAAAGATTATTGGAAGTCAAGGTTTTGAAGAGGCTCAAAAGCACTATTGGAAATTAAGGGAAAGTCAATCCGACAATTTCAATTTTGGTGAAAAACAATTGAATATGCTTGGGGATTTATACCTATGGAACAAAGAAATCGAAAATGCCCTATCAGTATTTGAGTTAAATATTGAGGCATTCCCCAATTCATTTTATGCATACGATCGCTATGGGGAAGCCTTGCTGCAACAAAAAGATACTGCAAAAGCCATTGCTGCATTCCAGAAATCAATAGAACTTTATCCTGAAAACTTCAGTGGTATCAAAATGCTAAAGAGTCTCGGAGTGGATACTGAGGGTTTGATGGTGCCTGTAGTATTGGAAGATGAAATTCTTCAAAGTTATGTGGGTGATTACGAACTATTTCCTGGGCTTGTACTTACCGTTTCAAAACATGGTAATCAATTGAAAACCAAGGCCCCTGGTAAAGCGGAATATTCGATATACCCAAAATCTAATAATGTATTTTACTATAAGGCATTAGCGGCACAAATTACTTTTAATAGAGATGACAAAGGAGAAGTTAAAAGTGTTACCTTGGTCCAGGAAGGAGAAGAATTTGTGGGAAAAAAATTAAAAGATTAGTGTAATATTGGTTATGAGAAATATAAAAGCCCTGAATAAATAAAATCTATATTTGCGCAAAGCTACCCTCAATTTAAATAGGGCCTTTAGTTGGAACGATTTTCGGCATTCTCTTATCAAGGATACCGGTTAATTTTACTAGCAAATGGGGGGGAGTAGAGGCCAAAATCTAAAGTTAATCAGATTGATAAACCAATATGAAATACATTAAGTTAAAGAATAGATTAGGATTTCTATTGAGTGTAGTACTCATAATCATAAATGTGTCATGCCAAAATGAAATTGAAAGGGAAGGTTATGTAAATGTTGAGGGTGGAAAAATATGGTATAAGATTGTGGGTGAGGGAGATGGCGTTCCCCTGCTAGTGCTTCACGGTGGACCCGGAGGCAGAAGTTGTGCAATGATTCCGGGCTTCTCCCTTTTAGCAACAGACAGACCCGTTATTTTTTATGACCAACTAGGTTCCGGTAACTCTGACAGACCAAAAGATAAAACGTTATGGAAGGTCGAACGCTTTGTAAATGAAATTGATTATCTCAGAAAAGCTTTGAATTTAGATGAGTTGCACATTTTGGGACATTCTTTTGGTAGCACATTCTTAATAGAATACATGATTACTAAAAAACCAGAAGGAGTAAAATCAGTCATTTTTTCTAGTCCGATGATTAGCACATCCGATTGGATAGCAGATGCCAAAATATTACTTTCGCAATTACCCGTTAATATTCAAGACACCCTAAAAAAGTATGAAGTTTTAAAGAATTATTCTGCACCTGCCTATGTAGCCGCAACAGATTCCTTTTATTCAAGGCATATAATTCGGAAAAAATGGCTTTATAAATCAACGGAGTGTGAGAATGTAGGTGGTTTCAATAAAGCTATTTATAACTATATGTGGGGCCCAACAGAGTTTAATGCGACAGGGACCCTTCTAAATTTTGACAGAACATCAGATTTGTACAAAATTGAGGAGCCCATACTTTTTGTATCAGGGGAATATGATGAGGCAAGACCCGAAACCATGTTCAAATATCAAAAGCTCTCAAATAATGCAATTGTAGAGATAATCGATGATGCAGGGCATGCCACAATGATTGACCAACCAGAGAAATTAACTGAAAAGATCGGTAAATTTTTGAAAAACATTGATAAGAATTAAACCAAAAGAAAATAACTTTATTTCTGAAATCAAAGCAGTGAAAGAACATCACCCAACAACAAACCATGATTCACAAATGGGTATTCAGATCGCCTAAATGAACATTAAAGAAATCTGGGGTGGGCATCCTTTTTGAGTATAAATTTTAATTCTAAACATAGAGCAATCCATGATTTTGTTAGCTCATCTATTGTGGTATAAGATAAATAATAGGGTACCACAATAACGAGCTTGCATACTTTTTAACTCCTAAAGGCAGATGCCAAAAGCATGACAGCTAGTCGTACCGGATTATTGGGCTGTGAGGTTTACTTCTTTAATTGAGCACAAACCCTGTCTGCTTAATTGACACTTCAGACTTTCCAAAAGGAAATTGTTTAGGTGGTAATACTTTCTTAAAAGTTCGCGAGATGGAGTTGGCAAGAATTACTGTCTTTAAATTTACAGGCTACTGCAGTTTAAATGCTTTATTTCTTATAAAAATCTTGACTCCTAGTAATTTGGAGATTTAATTGGGGAGAAGGGTAATTACTTATTATTATGCCCTGATCGTCAGTTTATTATAGGGTGTGTTTATTGAGGACTTTATGTATAGTATTAATATTTTTATCCTTTTCAATTGTCTTATTCTATCTTGGATATTAAGTTTTATTCGGCTAGAAACCCTTTGCAATGGGGCTTCAATAAAATTTTTTATTAGGAAGTGTTTTCACTAGTTAAAGACCCTTTCCATTATTAAGTACCAAAATTTTCTTTTAAAATTGGGAGGGGTCGAAAAAAATAAATTTTTATAGGGAAAAGTGGATAAGTGGAATTTACCCCCTTTTATTACGGTATTTTTCAGAGGGATAATATTAATATTTTCTTATAGAAATGGGTAAGTAAATTAGGGAATCAAATGTCCATTGAATTTTTTGGAAATTTGGAAAAGAAAACAAATATTCAAGGGCACTTTTGGTTATCCCGACTTACTTTTCTGATTCAATTAATAAGAAACTGATTTTTTAAGAATTGAATGGGTAGTCCCAAAGGAAAAAAATTAAAAGATATAAATTGAATAAAGGGAATTCGGTTTATACGGTTGTTACCCACAATATGAAAAAACAATGTCCTATTTAATTTTTGCCGTATTACTGATTGTAGCATCAATATTATCGTTTATTGCATTTTCTCAATCCAAAAAATCAGGGAAAAAAACTAATATTGTTAAGTTCCAGTATTTTGGGGAGGTTGATCTGAATAATCCTGACGAATATTATGAACAGCTAGTAAAGATTGGCGATATTGAAGTTTCTTTGGACTTGAACTTTGAAGAAACTAAAGTTTCAACAAAATCAGTGGAAGCAACATTAAGTTGGTTGGAAAACTTAGATAAACTTGTCGAAATAGCCAATCAGAAAATAGCGATCGATTTTAAAGTAGGCCATTTAGTAAAAGAATATATTAATCATCAACACTCTGTTTTTGACAAGGTTGAATTAACCTCAATTGGAGTTGATGTGACACAAGATTCTATTAGCCAAAAAGAAATGATGTTTAATGCCTTATATCTTAAACGCATTGGAATTTATCCGGAGGATAATGAAAGACAATTTATTTTCGACTATACTGTAAGTAATCAATTGACTGATTATATTTTAATGGTCGTATTCAATTGCAAAGGAGAGCTTGTTGGAATGGTTGAGGAAAGTTAAATGTGAGTAAAATCTGGTAAATTTAATCGTTCAGCAAAAGCTTTCTCCAAAATTGTCCACTCTGAAAATCAAGGTGAACAAAATCTAAAAGATAAAGCAGATTTAATAGATAGTTTCGGGCAATACTTTCTTGAAGTATATGAAAATAGAATAAAACTACTCTGTTGTAAATAATAAAAAAATGGGTAACCATGGCGAGCTTCCATGCTTTGCCAACGCACAAAAATTGACGCAAAAAAGCAAAGGAGCCAGCCGGGCCGTTGTAGCACATTTCCCATTTAAGACAGTTCTAGCTAATGGGGAAATTTTCAGGGGTTAAGAAATTTAATGAGAGTTAGAAAAAAGGAGTAATGACAAAAATTTTAACTATTGGTTTCCTAGTATTTTTTCTGATAGGTTGTAAACCGACTAATTGTCCGCCAAACTTAAATAAGCAACCAATGTTCGGTAAAGCGGAAAAATGTCCGAAACAAATTAAAATTGATAATGACTTTTTAAAACAATGTGATAAGATCTTTGAACACAGAAAAATTGCTGCACAATACCATATTGATCAAGCTTGGGGATTCTTTTATGAAAATAAACTTGACTCTTCCATGATGCGTTTTAATCAAGCTTGGTTACTAGATAGTTTAAATGCTGAAATATTTTGGGGCTATGGAAACTTAATGGGTAGAAAGGGAGAATTTCAAAAGTCTCTTGTATTTTTTGATAAATCAATAAAATTAAACCCGAATAACGCTAAAGTTTGGGAGTCAGCATCAACCAGTTTTGGCCAACTTTTTTTTCAAACTAAAGATGTTGAACTCCTTAATAAATCCATTGAATATCTAAAACGGTCGGTGGAATTAGATCCAACCAATGCTAGAGCGTTTGGACAACTTTCTGGTGCTTATACTTATTTTATACAAAAGGATAGTGCAAGAAAATATTTGGAGATTGCGGAGGCTCTAGATCCGGAAGCCGTTAATCCAGAGGTTCGAAGATTAATAATGGAAAAGTAAAAAAACGTGCTACAACAATGGCGAACTACCATGTTTTGGCAAGGCGCAAAATCCAACGCTTAAGAGCACAGCAGCCAGCTGGAATGGTGGCAAAAATTAAATTTGATGGGAGAACAATTCAGAAAAATATAAAGAAGAACCAAAAATTCGGATGGACTCCAAAAATCCAGGAGCAAATAAAAACTGATTTGAGTAAAAGACTATTCGTAGCAATTGCAATTAAGACTTTTGAAAAACTAGAATGGTAAGAGTATTTAAGAGTATTTCTAATCTTAATTGTTACACTTTTCTTCATTAGTTGCCTGAATGAATTTAAAAATAGAAAAGAAAAAGGTTTTAATGTTTATAATTCAGTGGGAGAGGTTTTTTATTCGGTTGAAATTCCTTTAATGACAATTGAGGAACTATCCGATTTAATTGAAAACAACCAAATACACAACCAAAGGGATAGACAAATTGCTGAAAAAATTATTTAGGCAGAGAGAGACTGGAGAATTTCAATTCATTCATTAAATGACTTTATTGTTATCCTTGAGAGAGAAATTGATGGAAAGACTACAAGGTCAAATCTTGAAAAATTATTAAAAAAGTATAACCAGAATTTATCAAATTATGCTTGGGAATCTGAAAGCATATCATATTTGCTAGAGGTATTTAAGCTTACAAATGAAATTGATTGAGGGAAATTTTCTAAGACTTGTCAATACGAATAGGAAACAATTAGTGTTCGATTACTAATTTTTCGCTTCCTTGGCACCCTTTGGGATTGCAACAGAACATTTATGGTAGATTAGCCACAACAAGCAAAACTAACGACGAATTAATTTAGAACTATGAGAGATCTTAAACTTTGGAAAAAAATCTATGACTTCAAATTAGATGATGAAAATAGTGAATTCACTTTTTCTCAAAGACTGGCTCGAGATAATAATTGGAGCCTTAAATTCAGCCAAACGGTAATTATGGAATAAAAAAAGTTCTTATATTTATGTTGCGCTGGTTATGGTGAAATAACACCCAGTGACGCTGTAGATCAAGCTTGGCATTTACACCTAACCTATACCAGGTCCTACTGGGATGATTTGTGTAAAAACACTTTGGGTAGGGAAATACATCATAACCCGACTTCTGGAGGAAGCACTGAGAAAAAAAGATATTCTAATTGTTATGATTCTATACTTGATGCCTATCAGAATGAATTTGACAAAAAACCACCTGAATCAGTATGGCCAGGTAACGAAGCTAGATTCTCAAATATTAACTTCCGACGAATTAATTTGTCAAAATACTGGCTGGTTAAGAAACCTAGATTTACTCCCTTAATCCTCTTATTAACTCTTCCAATCATAGTAGGACTTTTTATTCAGTCTGATAATTCTGTCCCATGGTTATCTCTTTTGTTTGTTGGGATGGTCATTTTATTTATTGCAGGTGCTATTGGTGGAGGAACTGGAGGAAAACGAAATGGAGGGTCGTCTGATAGTGGTGGTAGTTTCTGGGGGTGCTCAAGTAATGATGGCCACTCTGGATGTAGCAGCCATGGTTGTAGCAGTGGATGCAGTGGCTGTAGTGGTGGTTAATAACGATATTGAATGTGTATAATAAATAATCAACTCCATGAGTTGACCAAGTTATTTTCCAAGTTCGATGTATAAATACTAACCAAAAATAAAACTTCCGTTATTTTCGGATTTCAATTTCATTCGGTTGCCCAGAGATTGATTTCATCAGTAAATCAAAGTCATCAATCAATATCGGATGTGATAACAGACATTAAGAAATTAGGTTCCCAAGGAATTGGGCTTTCATGATATTATGGTCACGGGGTAGAGACAAACTGGCGATTCTATCTAAAGATCAATAAACTGATTAGTTTCAATTATTGGTATTATGTTAAACTACAAACAAAATTAAACGCCTTGGGTGCAGGCGTTTATTCAGACCGTTGGGCCTATAATGAACAAACTTTATGGATAGGAAGCAATTAACAGAAAAACACAGTTTCATTAATGATACAGTTTTTAGACTTAAAACCTTTGGGTTGACAGGAGAACGCTTTTTCAAAAATTTGTTATCTCCGGTTAGAATATTTAAGGATAATGGGAGGCTAATTAATAAGCCTGTAATTGCATTTTCGGAAAGTGCTCTTTGGAATCCATTTGACAATAAAGACAATTGGGTTTTAACTGCCGGAAAAATTGAAAATTTGAGAATTTCTTCACGAAAACTTAACGGACTTGAAATTAAAGCCAATGAAGTTTTTAGTTTTTGGAGGCATATCGGAAATCCCAATTTTGGTCAAGGCTACGTAGTTGGAAGGGAAATCAGGGAAGGATGTATCGTGCCAACAATTGCAGGTGGACTTTGCCAACTCTCTAATGCACTGTATGATGCTGCCCTGAAAGCTAATTTTGACATTATCGAGAGGCATAAGCACACAAAAGTTATTAAAGGTTCGTTGGCTGAACAAGACCGGGATGCTACCGTAAAGTGGAATTACATCGACTTGCGCTTTAAATCAAGTTTTGACTTTAGAATTGAAGTCGAATTAAGTGCAGACAAGTTAATGGTGACCTTTAAAAGCCAGCAGAAAAATGTGCAATCAGAAGGAGGTAATATTAACCTTAGACAATCAAATAAGCTGAATGACTGTTATTCTTGTGGTAATTTTTCTTGTTTTAAACACCCCGACCGAAGTACAGAAAAGCCAGAAACTGCTACAACAACTTTTATTCTTGACGAGAAATGGCCAGAGTTTGATAACTACATAAAAACAATTGCAACCGATTCTGACCACTTCATTGTGCCCTTCAAAAAAAATTGGTTCATAAAAACCGATCGCTATAATTGGACCGCAATGAAATTTACTCAAACTAAGTTTACCACGTTTCAGGGTATTTATCGTGCTTTAAAATTGAGATACGCCTCTAAAAAAATGAATAACGTTTTTGAACTGAGCTTAAATTTAGATAAAAAAATTGCTCATGCTTCC
Organism: Xanthovirga aplysinae; assembly: GCF_009711365.1. Lineage (GTDB taxonomy): Bacteria > Bacteroidota > Bacteroidia > Cytophagales > Cyclobacteriaceae > Xanthovirga > Xanthovirga aplysinae. Next base: position 10,668 of record NZ_SMMB01001212.1, read on the forward strand.
GCTAAACAAATTCCAATTGAATCAACCCATTTAGTTATTTCTCAAAATCTGCTTCCATTTATTTATGAAACAGGTGTTTTAGGAGGTAGGACTTATGATGTGCTAATGACTAGACTACCAATTGAAAAACTTCATGAAAGACTTGATTTTGCTCATTTAAAAAATCCAGGAAGTGTAACATTGAAAGATTTTAGGGCCTCCAATCAATTAATTGAATTTGAAAACAAAGCCCTTACAATGGCAAGAAAAGTAATTACTACACATAATGAAATTGCAAATATTTTTAAGAATAAAGTCGAGAAATTAGAATGGGACCTTCCGAAAATATCAGTTAAACAATCAAAGGGAAATAAAGTGCTTTTTCCTGCTTCTGGGATTGGAAGAAAGGGAGCGTACGAAATGAAAAGGCTTGCCAAAGCATTAGATCTCAATTTAGCAATTACTGGCAGAACTTTAGAAAATGAATACTTTTGGGAAGATCTGAAAATTGAAAAATTCAATGGAGACTTTGACGAAATTGCTTTAGTGGTTTACCCCACTTATGTTGAACACCAACCAAGGCAAATTTTAAATGCGATTTCAAAGGGAATTCCTATTATCACAACTAATGCTTGTGGAATAGAAAGATCAGACAAAATAATTGTTGTTGATGTTGGGGACTATGAATCAATTAAAGAAGGAGCTGAAAAAATATTAAATAAAAATCCTGAGCAGATTATTGTGTAAAATTATTTTAAATCGCATTTTACGCTTACTGCCAGTAGGCTGAGTAGCGAGATTTTAAAAGTGGGTGTAAACCTCACCTATCCGATGGACTGTTTTGACATTTCAAAGGAGTTAGAATAAGTAATGCGGTTTATTCAAAATTTTAAGGATGGAGTTAGCAAGCCTTACTATTTTTTAATTTACAGATATGGCAGTTTAAATACTTTACTTTTTTAAAAAAAGCAGGCTATCAGGAATTTGAGGAATTCAATAGAGGAGGTGGGGGTAATGATTTGTATGCCCTGAACGTCAGTTGGTTACAAGTATGGTTTTAACGTAGACTTGATGTGTGTAAGTATTGCCCTTTTCTCTTTTAGGTTGAGTAAAATTGATCTAAAACCCTAGCCGTTTTTCTTTTTAAGGCCCTATAGGAGGGAGGCGTTAGTTTAATTGA
>NZ_SMMB01000994.1 GCF_009711365.1 Xanthovirga aplysinae
TAGAATTTGGGTGAAAGTGGTTGATAATAGCGAAAATTCCTTTGAAAAAGGGTTTGATATCCTAGTTCTGGATATGAACGATCCTCCTGAAGATATACAGTTAAGCAATAAGTCCCTAGAGGAAAATAGCGAGGTGGGCAGTTTGGTCGGCTACTTTAGTGTAATTGATCAGGATAAAGAAGATGAACACACCTACCAATTAGTGGAGGGACAGGGAAGTGAAGATAATGAAACATTTGATATTGAAAATAATGAACTTTTACTAAAGGGTAGTTTGGATTTTGCAAAAAAGTCTGTTTTGACGATTAGAGTAAAAGTAACGGACAAAAAAAACACTTCCTTCGAAAAAGAATTTACCATTTCCCTTTCCCCTAATCAAGATCCCACTTTGGAATGGATAATCCCTACCGCTTTTACCCCGAACGGTGATGGTGAAAATGATACCTGGACAATCGAAAATATTGAGGATTTCCAAAAGGTGGAAGTAAACATCTTCAATAAACAAGGACAAGTTTTATTTTCTTCAAATGGTTTTTCAAAAGATTGGGATGGAAAATACAATGGGAAATTACTTCCCATGGATGTATACTATTATGTGATTAAGCTCCATGATTTGGATAAAGTTTTAAGCGGATCTGTAATGCTTATACGATAGTGAAAAAAATTAGACAACCTGAAACGATGAAGAAATACTGAACTATTGAAGTAACTCATGAAAAGATTAATAACATTCACACTAATTTTTTTAGGCAGCTTTTGGGATGTAAAGGGCCAGTACCATTATGTGCTTAGTCAGTATTTTCAAAATATGGAGATATTTAACCCGGCTTTTACGGGTTTTAGTAATTCCTTGGAATTAAAAGCAGGTTACAGGAAACAATGGGCCGCTTTTGATGGGGCTCCGGAAACCCTGTTTCTAAGTTTTCAAACTCCTTTGGGGAGATCGGGTTATCCTCCTTTTGCATATAATTCCCTAAGAGTAAGTGATCCTGACCTTTACTTTAAATTATTGCAAGACCAAGGAAATAAGAAAATTAAGGCCTTGCATGGGATAGGAGGTTTTGTAGTTTCTGAAAATTTGAACCTCTTAAAAAAGGTTTCTTTCTATGCTTCCTACTCTATACGGTTTCAGTTAAGGAACAACTTTCAATTAGGGTTAGGTGCTTCCGGAGGCTATAAAACTTATCAATTTGACCGTGATAAGTTTAATGTTAGAAACGAAGAAAATGATGCCCTTTTTGAGTCCTTTTTGCTTAATGGAACAAATTCAGGTAGTTTCGATTTAAATGCAGGAATAGCCTTGTATTCTCCTAAATTTCACCTTAGCTATTCTATAAACCAGTTGGTGCCTGACCCTACTCTTCTTGAGGAATCATCCCAAAGTCCGGAAATTAATCGATTTCATTATTTAACAATAAATTACTCCCTTGATTTACCATCAAAGTTAAAAGTGACTCCTGGTTTCTTATTAAGGTATACTGCATCATCACCCTTGCTTACTTATTATTCTATGGAATTAGATTATAGAGATAAAATTTGGGCAATGGTTGCATATCGTACCGAAAAGGCAATCATAGCCGGTTTGGGGATGAAATTAGCTAAAACTTTAAGGTTAAATTATTCTTATGATTTTTCATTATCTGCCATAGGAGAATACCTTCAAGGTAGTCATGAGGTGATGCTGCGATTTGAATTTCCCCAATTTATTAGAGGATCCTTTTATTAATCTAGGCTTTTCAGATAAAAACATGAATAAATTTATGAAAAAGTATCTTTATGGAATGTTCATAATAATGTTCTCCTTAATTGGAGGTCGGCTTATGGGGCAAGAACTTGGCTTTCAAGAACCTGAAAAGTTGAGTGAGAATATTAATTCCGAAATGGAAGAAATTCAACCTGTTTTTTCTCCTGATGGGAATAGGATGTATTTTGTTAGGGCTATGTCTGAAGATAACTTTGGTGGTGAATTCTCAGGTCATGATATTTGGATAAGTTATAGAGATAATACAGGGAATTGGTCAGAAGCCCAGAACAATTTTCCGAAATGGAATAATGATTTAAATAATGCCATTATTGGTATTAGTGAAGATGGGCAGGGAATCTATTTATTGGATACCTACAGCAATAAAAAAGGAAAACCCAAAGGAATTGCCAAAACCTTTACTTTTATGCAGGAGACAGAATTAATTAATATACAACCCATTAAAGGACTCAAAAGTAAAAATGGCTTCTTAGGGATTCATATAACTCCCAAAGAAGATGTAGTGTTGATTTCCATGCAAGGAAGGGATGCTATCGGGGAGGAGGATTTGTATGTGTGTTTGAAAACTTCTTCTGGATGGTCAGATCCTATAAATTTAGGGCCAATGATAAACACAAGAGGTTTTGAAATCTCTCCTTTTTTAGCCGATGATGGAAAAACACTTTATTTTTCAAGTGATTATCATCTTGGGTATGGTGATGGGGATATTTTTGTTAGCAAGCGTCTGGATGAAAGTTGGACTCATTGGACTGAGCCTGTGAATCTTGGTCAGAATATTAATACCGAATTTTTTGAAGGTTATTTTGTAATCAATAATAGGCAGGAGGCTTTTTTTTCTAGTAATAGGGAAGGAGTATTTTCTGATATATTTGTTTCAAAGATTATTTCAAAAGAGGATAAAGGTCTCCTAACAGCTTCCATAGAGGGTATTTCTGATGATATTATATTTCGAGAGAAGCCAAATGAAAGTGTTAATGAAAAGGAATTGAGTGTAATTAATGATGAGAATGTAGAGAACTCAGTCAAAAGTGAGGAAGAAGAGGCTGAGTATAAGCCTTTAAATTTGAAGGATGGTTCTATTTCCATTGTGGGGAGGATAAAGGATGATAAACTTCAACCACGTTTAATCTTTTTTGATTTTGATTCTTTCCGGTTAAAAGCGGAAAGTATTAAGACTTTAGATCAATTGATTGTTGAATTGCAGGAATTGAAAGATGTCAAAATTAATGTTTTGGGGCATACAGATGATATTGGTGATATGAATTACAATCAATGGTTGTCGGAACAAAGAGCATTGTCGGTTAGAAATTATATGCTGGAAGCAGGTATTTCGGAGAAAGTTTTAAATATAGTAGAAGGAAAAGGGGAAAATGAACCTGTAAAATTGAATACCACCTTGGAGGGACGAGAGTTCAATCGTAGGGTATTAATAGAAGAGGGAAATAAATAGGAGATGTTAAAAAAATAGGTTTGATTAAACTGATTTCTAAGAAATTTACGAATTTGGGTAGTATACCATTTGGTGGGGATTTTACATAGGGCAAATCTTAAATGTTGGGCTTTTTGTTGTTGCCCCTAAATGAATTGGTTTAGGGAAACTCCCCGAAAGGGTACATCTTCTACTTTTTAATTTTTCAGATTCTTATAGTAGAGATACCCTTTTTAAAAATGGTAGACGGTTAAAGTCCTTTAAATCATAGTCTAATTTCGTCCTCAACCTGAATAGTAGTCGTTTTAGGAGAGGTCCTAACCGATAACTTTCTATAAATTCCTGAATTTTTTTATCTTTGCGTTTTTTTAAGGAGATATTTCAATGAAGCCAGCAGGGAATCAAGATATACATAAGGAATATGAAACCATCTTTCCCAATTCTAAGACATGGCCGATTAGAAGGTTAAGCCGGCGCCGTAAAGAATTTATTGAGCAGGTTACCCTTGATACTTTCCATAAGTTAAAAAAGAATCCGATATTGCTTAGAGATAGGCTGGAGGGGATAGTTCATAGAGAGAAGATTCGGATAGAGCAAAACTCCTGGAAAGTTGACCCTGAAGACGATAGACTTTTCTGGATGGGGATACGGTCACGATTGGTGGGGCTTTCTCAAGAATCTATAGAAGACAGCAGAGAAATTGAAGAAGATCTACTCTACCGGATAGTTAGTAGATATGTCAATGAGATTGCGGGTAGTTTCAGGCCTTCTTATTACAGGGCTGGAAAGCAGATGGCGGCATTCGGGTTTAGGCGTTTATTGAACGCTAGCAGGGTACAGGGAATCCGTTCTTTATGGAGCAACAGATATTCACTTCGTGATAAGTTGCATATTGTTGGGGCTGTAGAACATGTTAGAAAATTAGCCACTTTGGGTACAGTGGTTTTTGTTCCTACACATTATAGCAACCTGGATTCCATATTGGTCGGTTGGTCTATAGATACGATAGGAGTGCCTCCAGTCACATATGGAGCGGGATTAAACCTTTTTAATATTAAGCTCTTTTCCTACTTTATGAATAGCCTTGGGGCTTATAAGGTGGATCGGAGAAAAAAGAATTTGGCATATTTAGAAAGTCTTAAGAACTATTCTTCACTTTCTTTACAGGAGGGGTGTCATTCTTTATTTTTTCCTGGAGGGACACGTTCAAGGTCCGGAAAAATTGAAAAGCGTTTAAAACTAGGTTTGTTGGGAACTGCATTGGATGCTCAACGCAGTTTATTTGAAAAATATCCTGAGGGAAGCAGTAAAAAAGTATTTATTGTTCCTATAGCCTTAAACTATCATTTTGTGTTGGAGGCTCCCGAATTAATTAATCAATACCTTCAGCAGAAAGGACAGGAGCGTTATTATGTAGAAAAGGAAGAATATTCCAATTCTTATAAAATATTGAAGTTTTTATTTAAGTTCTTTACAAAAGGGTCTGATATTTCAGTGTCCTTCGGTAGAGGTTTGGATCTTTTTGGGAATTATGTGGACGATGAGGGAAATAGTATTGATAATCGGGGAAGGAAAATAAATACCCGAGATTATTTCACTTCTGATGGCCGGATTACACATAATCCACAGCGGGAGGAAGAATATACTCGGATGTTGAGTGAGGTGGTGGTACGTGAGTTCCATCGAATTAGTAGGGTTTTTTCTAGTCATTTGGTAGCCTTTGTGGCATTTGAATTATTAAAGAAACAACACTATAATTTGGATCTCTATGACCTTCTCCGATTGCCCGAGGAAGAACGACTTTTACCTTATGGTTTGTTTCGGAAAAGCTGTTCCAAACTTCGGGAGAAGATTTTGCAATTAAACGAAACCGGGATGGTTGGGGTAGCTCCCCATTTGTTAGGTGATATGGATGAAGTGATTCAGCATGGACTGGAAAATGTGGGGATGTATCATGCTAAAAGACCGGTAGTTAGGGTAGGGGAAGGGATTTCCTCAGAAGATATGAATACATTGTTTTATTATCATAATAGATTGGAAGGCTATGGGCTTGAAAAGGAGGTCTGAGAAGCCAGTTGGGGTGATTGGTGCAGGGAGCTTTGGGACAGCCATTGCCAATTTGCTGGCAGAAAATTCAAATGTTCTCTTATTTGCCCGAAATAAGGCAGTGGTAAAGCAAATGGTGGATCAGGGGCTTAGTCAGGGACAGCAGCTTCATGAACGTGTACAGGCCGTAAATGATTTACAACTCATTGCCGAAAAATGTGATGTAATTTTTCCAGTTGTACCTTCTTCCCAATTTCGGAAAATGATGCAGGGATTTGGTTCTTTCTTACATCCCTATCATATTTTAATACATGCTACAAAGGGGCTGGATTGCAAATCTTATGACCTGGAGGAAAGTCCTGGTAAATTAAGCAGGAATGAGGTTCGGACCATGAGTGAAGTCATTCGAGAAGAGAGTTCCGTGGTTCGTATTGGTTGTTTAGCTGGGCCTAATCTTGCAAGAGAGTTAGCCGATTGTCAGCCTGCAGCTGCTGTTGTGGCAAGTCCATTTGATGAAGTAATTCAAGCTGGACAGAGGCTTTTAAGAAGTGAACGTTTCCAGGTGTATAGCAGTAACGATTTGATTGGAATAGAGTGGTGTGGTGTGCTCAAAAATATAATTGCAATCGGAGCAGGGGCATTAAGTGGATTAGGTTATGGAGAAAATGCCCGGGCACTGCTGATCAGTCGAGGAATGAGTGAAATGATTAGGGTAGGAAAGGCGTTTGGGGGAAATACGGAGGCATTCTTAGGATTGGCTGGTGTGGGAGATTTGGTGGCCACTTGTTCTTCAACCCTAAGTAGAAATTTTACCGTAGGAAACCGTTTGGCAAAGGGTGAAAAATTGGAATATATCCTCAACGATATGAAGGAGGTAGCTGAAGGAGTGAATACCATCAAGATTGTTCACCATATGGCCAACTCTTATAAAGTAAGGGCTCCTATAACACATTCACTCTATCAAGTTTTATTTGAAGGATTAAGAGTAGAAGAAGCTTTACAATATCTGATGAAATACCCATTTTATGTAGACATCGATTTTATGTAGAGACCTTTTCTATCTCCTTTTAGTGGGGGAAAGTTTAACAAATCCTGGTTTAAA
>NZ_SMMB01000384.1 GCF_009711365.1 Xanthovirga aplysinae
TCATCTTTATTTCCCCATAAGATAAGCCAAGGTTTATTTTTTAAAGATTTTAATTTTTTCCACTGTTCTTCATACCAATCAGAGGAACCTATAAGAGATTCAGCAAGCCTCAGTAAGGAATATCGTGAGTTTTTATCTGGAAAGGGTTTGAGGTATTGTTTATGAATTTTTTTAGTTAATTTTTTCTTGTCAAAAAATCCCTTCTTTAGTAGTGTTTTAGGTGAAAAGTTCATTCTTAAATAAAGAAATCTACCTAATCTGCTATTGATGATTTTATCAACTTTTTGGACTGCTGGATTATTTTTTGTTTCCCATAGCCAAGTATTAAAAAGGATAAATTTCTTTATCTTATCAGGATTTTTGATAGCTGCTCCCAGACCAATGGGGCCCCCAAAATCGTGAGCAACAAGCGTAATGTTTTTTAAATCTAGTTTTTGGATAAATTCACTTAGGTTTTGGCAATGTTCCTGAGGTGTTCCCACAAAATCTTTTGGTTTTTCGGATAACCCGAATCCTATATGATCAATGGCAATACATCTGTAATCTTGAGAAAGTGATTTAATAAAGTCTCGGTAAAGAAATGACCAGGTTGGGGTGCCATGTAAAAAAAGAATTACGTCTCCTTTTCCTTCATCCACATAGTGCATTCGGCCGGCTTTTAGTGCTATATATTTATTTTCAAAAGGGTAGGAAATGGTATCCAGCCATTCTGGTGTCTGCGTTGTTAAGCTCATAGTCATAAGTAGTAAAATTGTTAATCTTTTTTTCAAACCGTCTAACCTGACACAAAGATCGATTACTTATTCAAGCTTAAACTTGGTATAAACCAAGATTTTAGATTTTTACTTTTCCCATTAGTTTACTGAAATTACTGGGGTCAATCCTAAGATAAGAGGCAAGATCTTTTTGAGAAACCATATTTAATAGGTGGGGGCTTCTTTTAACAAAGTTTCTGAAACGTTTTTCAATGCTTAATGCCATTAGTTCGAAGTAACGAGTCAATGTTTCATTTAATAACATTTCAGTTCCTTTTCTAAATAGAGTTTCAATAGGCCTATGCTGAGTCATTAATTGTTGGTGTTTTTCATAGGAGATCCGTATAAACTTACTATCTGTAATAGTTCTTAAGTAATACTTGGAGGGCGTTTGAGTTAGGAAGGATTCAGGAATTCCTGAAAGAGATGGAGCATAAGTGAACGCAATGATGTGTTCTTTGTTGTTATTTACATAATAAGATTTTTGAATTCCTTCCAGAACAAAATACATATACCGTTGCGTCTCTCCTTCCCATGTCATGATGGTGTTTTTTGGTAATGAATACTCATTCCAATAGGAAATATAATCA
>NZ_SMMB01000822.1 GCF_009711365.1 Xanthovirga aplysinae
TTGGAGATAGGAATCTCTCAGGGTGGATATACCCGTGGGCGCTAATGTACAGCATTGAGCTCAAGCGTTGCCTAAAATTCCCCCACTATAGCACTAGCTTAGTGGGGGGAGCATATCAATATAGGTCTCATCGATTCGCCAAGAGCCTGTTGTTTCGTCCCTTAAGTACCAAGAGATCTTTTTCTCCATTTCCGGAGCATATCACTGAACCCAACAGTAAAAAATGGTATGGTTGGCTCTGTTGCAAAGTTTCTTTGTGGCAAGTATTATACAATTCTAATTCCTTCAAATTAAAAATGAACAACCTATTTTCCGGCGACAATTTGCTTGGAACAGCCAAATTTTCAAATTTGCAACAGAGCCACTTTTATTAAGGGCAGTCTTCCTCTTTTATTTAGTCGTTAATCATTTGACCACAATTTTTTGTGTGCCTAAGTGATCCTTACTTATCACCAATAAATTATACAATCCTTTTGGATAATTACGTAGATTTACGCTTTCGTAAGGGGCTTCTTTTTGAATAAAGGAGATTTTTTCGTATACCACTTTACCTTCCATATTAACTATCTTAAGCGTAACCCAACTCTCATCATATCTATTTAACTTAACCATAAATAACCCCTCATTCGGGTTAGGGTACAAGCTAATTGTTCTCATTACAGTTGGTTCTCTTACCGCTAAAGCTCCACCAGAGATATTTACAGAATAGTCCTCTACCTCACCCATGTATGTATCAACTCCACAAGGCCCTGGAGTATTTCCATAAGCAAGCCTTACACGCATTCTGGTGGTGCCACTTTGAGCAGATGAAGGTACACTTACCGTACCATTAAAAGATCCTGAACCACGCTTAAAATAAACATATTCATTTTCATCATTAAAATCACGATCACTGTTCCAATCTACCCAGGCCTGTACATCAACATCCGGCCAATGACCATTTAAAACAGATATTTCCAGTGGGTACGATTGTCCGGCACTAACATTTGCCGTTTGGGAAGTAAAATCCGAATAGCCATTCCACGATGAGGCATTATTTATACCCGCAAATTGTACCCTAGTTATTTCATTATAGTCCAAATCGGTGGATGCTGAACAATAATCACCTGATGGAGGGTTTCCAGTACCGGAAGTTTCTCCCGCATATAAAGTAGCATTAGGATCCTGACTATAGGCCCAATCATGAAGAGTAAAAGAAGAACCACTGGCATTAACAGAAATATGGAACCATCCATTTAGTATTTTTTTTCGCTCATCAAGAAATTGGAAGCCTATATAACCTTCCTGCCCATCCCAAACCCTATAGGAAGAAGTTCTAACCTTAAGAAAGTCGGGGTATTGTTTTCCAAAAACCCAATTAGAAGAAGAGTTAATAGGGTCACCCTCATATAAAAGGGACACATTCTTCGTATTTCCCTCACAAATAAAGGGTTTTCCATAAGTCTCAAACATCAATTCTCCATTTTCATAAAAGAAACAAAGTCATCGATGCGCCCATCATGTAAGTAAAACCAACCCCAGGTATTTCCGCTGTTCACGGTTATATCATCGATATCTTTATAAATAACCTCATAGGGATTAGCAAAATCCAAGACAACAGCAAAAGAAGCATTATAAATTGAAGAAGCACTACCTATAAACGCTGCATCCAAAAAATTAACGGTTAGGTCCGAAATATCATTGGAACCATTGTGCGAAGAAGCGGTACCTTCCAAGGTCAATACAGCAGAATTACCACCGTTGGCTTGTATTCGTACGTTTAAGCCGGACGGCACATTAGAGGTGGTAAAGTGTGTCCCTTCTGTCATGAAACCACTAGCAACGGCAAATTGAGCGCCTTCTTCAGCAGAAATAACTATATCTCCAGCAATAGTTCCATCATTTAAATCATCCTCAAAAAATAAGTTCTCTGAAAGGGCTAGTCGCTTACCCAAACCCGACTCCCCAGCGTAAAGAGTTGCATTAGGATCTTCATGGTAAGCAAAATCATAAAGGGTATAAGAGGTGCCGTCAGAAGAAACCGAAGCCTGAAACCACCCATTTACCACCCTTCCCTGTTCATTGGTAAACTGAAATCCAATATAGCCGCTTCGGCCCTCCCAGGCCCTATAGGAAGTAGACCTTAAATCCAGGATTTCATTCCAGAATCCTCCTTCAACCCAGTTATTTGAAGAGTTAATAGGGTCTCCTTTCTCCAATAAACTTATATTCCTGCTGTTATTTTCACACACCAAGGCTTTACTACCGGACTCCAATTTTAAGTTATTTTCTGCCTCCGGGAAAACAAAGCCCCCAAATGTTGCATTTCCAACCCCTAACTCAAAAGGAACCCATGTGAAAAATGTGGTGTTGACAAAAACATTGTCCATATCCCCATAAACAATTTGATAAGGATTTATAAAATCAAACAAGAGATTATTAATAGAAGGATTAAACAAACCTGAGGTTCCTCCTACAATAGCAGGATTTAAAAAAGTGATGGAACCTTCTAAATCATTGGAGTCGCTATGGAAGGAGGCATTTCCTTCAAAGCTCACAGTAACAGAAGTAGAACTGTTAGCCTGTATGCGAACGCTAAGGCCTGAAGGAATATTGGAAGCAGTAAAATGTATCCCTTCAATCAAATCACCATCGGTAACGGCAAACTCCGCACCATCTTCGGCTGTAACAGTTACACTATTTTCAATACCCCCATTATTTTGAACGTCTTCATAAAACCTGAAACCAGAAGCCAGGAGGTGTGGGCCTAACCCATAAATTCCTGTACTTTGAAGATTACTTTCCTGCCATAAGGGATGCCTGGAAGGGTGTTGCAAAGCAGCCGACATTCGGTTTATTTGCCCCACCGTAAACATCCTCCGGCAAGAAGAATAATCCATATAATTAGAAGCATTGGGAATGCCGGCTCCTGAGCACAGTACTGTGGTAGTATTGCAGTCGTAATTAGCAGTAGTTGCCGGAGTGTCATCCACCTGATCTCCTTCATTACATCCTCCCTCAAAAGTATGGATAAGGTTTAAATAATGCCCAAACTCATGTGTTAGTGTAGCCTGGAATTCATTATCCACGTCATTACCCCAAAGATATCTTCCGTTATAAACTATTCTTGCGGTGTTGTTGTCAGACATCCCACTGTCTGGGTACCAGCCCACACCGGAATTATTGGTTGCCCCATCTGCATATAAATCCAGCATTACATAGAGATTCATATATTTATAATTATCCCAGGCATATTGCCTTATCTGGTCATCATAGGTATCATCTTGACCAAAACCAGACTTTTGAGGATAGTAATTAATGCCGGTGGTAGGATTACCATTAGGGTCAAGTTTTGCCAGTTCAAAAGAAACATCTAGTGTACCCCTCCTGTTTCGGAATAACGGAATAACCTCATTAAAATCTGGATTTAGTCCGTGGAAATCTTCATTCACCTTCTCAAGAGCTGTTTTGATGATATTATCATCTACAGAATAGCCCTCAAAATCCTCCCCAAAGACATGGACAACCACAGGAATAGTGTAGGTGGTATGACTCATCATTCTGCCTACCTCCGTATTCTGGACAAATTCTCTTGTAAATTGATCAAATTCTAAGGCCTGCTGTTTACTAACTGGGTTTTTATTGTAGTGTTTTTTCATTGCCTTTTCCGTACCACAGGGAACCCGAGAGCCTTGTCCCCAGACGGTACTTTTACTACTAGAAAACAGAACTAAAAGAAAGGAAACCTTTAACATCTGTTTTTGAATGGTCTTTTTCATTATGGTATTATTTATAATTTAGCTTTCGTTCGAATATGGTTTTGATAATAAATTTACCTTAATAAGGTATGACATTTAGGAAGTTTGAAGCCTATGGATCTCCTCAAAGACAGCTTTGACGATCTTTAAATATTACTATGCTTGATTCGATCGTTCTTTGGCTTTAAGGCGCTCTAATTTTACAAAATCCAACGTCCAAGTAAATATGTAATTTCACTGGGTTTTCTCCATTTTTTATTGGTGATTCACTGAGTATAGTGTTTTGTTTTAAGGAATTATACATTCCTTCCACTTTCCATCTTCTTTGGTAGAAAGTGGTAATTTGGTCGTAATTAACAGTAATGTTATGATTTTTTTGTTTTCAGTTTGAAAAGGAAAAAAAGAGGGTAAAGAATAAGGGTGGTCTACAATACAAAGTATTGATTTACAGGATATTAAAAATAATAATTAAATTTAAAATCAAAAACCAGATAAAGAAAAATTAAATATTGACCCAAACATAGGTCTCTATTAAATGACTCTAGCCTGTTTCATTTACTCCTCAACAGTATTGGTTAAAATCCAGGAAAATTTAT
>NZ_SMMB01000582.1 GCF_009711365.1 Xanthovirga aplysinae
TCATTTGGTAAATTCAACTCAGGGGACTGATCGTCCATTAAAACAACTTCCACCTTTGTTTTTGTGCTTTCACATTCGGTAATTCTATTCTTAGCCAACACATAAACAATTACCGAATTACTAACTTCTTCAGTTGTAAAAGTATTTGTATCGTCAGCCAAAACATTCCCATTCTCATCATACCAGATATACCTAAAATCTGCTTTTGGCAATTCAATACTAAGACTTACAGATTGGTTGGGACAAATTGAAGGATTTAGAACAGAAACTACTGGAGACGCCGGCAATGGATTTTCGGTTATCCCAAAAGAAGAAATATTATTAGTATAATCACACTCCAAATATATGGTATTAACCCTATCAGCAATTAAAGGCATACCAATAGGAGAGCCATCAGTAAGATCATTAGGATTATGATTGCCTAATAAATATAGCCCACTTAAAGTTTGAGGTATATCGATATCCTCTATGGTGATATTAATAGCATCAGAGCCTACATCAAGCTGGGCCCCCAACTCAAAGACCTTAAGCCTGTTAGGATTGGAGTTATAAGGATCACCATCAAATAAGGTTACGGAGGTGTTGGCAGGAATAGGGTGGTCTCCGTCATTCCTTACCGTAAAAGTCAAGCTGAAAGTACCCTCCGATTCACAAACTACCGGATTTTCTACACTAACCAAATTAAAGTCCATAGCGGGAAAAACAGGCTCTCCTTTATTATTTAGGAAGGTGGTTTGTACCAAAAATCCATTAAAAGCTGAATTATAATCTTCCTTGGTAAAATCTGCACCTGGAGGAACAGATTCATAGACAATTGGCTGGGGATGGGTCGGAATCGTCAAATCATCATTAACATTGGTCACATGGTAGCCGTGTTGGTTCCAAACTTTTCTTGCCGGAACCCAAGATGCATTAGCCGATTCGTAGACAGAAATATAACCTTTTGTACTATTATCTGGCCCATTAAAGTCCTGGGCAGTAAGGATAATCTCGGCCTGCCCATCTGCATCCACATCCGCTATTAATGGATAATCGGTACGAGTACCTGATTCAGACGTTACTTTTACTACTTCTTTAAAGGTACTCCCATCCCAACGCCATATATATAAATTGCCTTCATCCGAATAAATAATTTCAGTTTTTCCGTCTCCCTCAAAATCAAATAGGGTACTACCGGTCATTTTGGATCCGTCATCTGCACCTATGGTTCCTTTATTTTCCCACTGTTTTAAGTCTGGATTGTAGTCTAATACATTATACTGATGATGGGAAGCCAAACCAATTTCCATATAATCATCATCATCAAAATTCCCAACATTTGGCCGCCCGGCAGTAGACCCCTCGGCATTAGGCTCATAACTTATTTCAATCGTGGCCCCCAACTGTTCTTCAGTGTAGGGATTCCATACATAAACTGCAGCATTATCTGAGTTATTTGTAGCACTTACGATAATATCTATTTTTCCATCCCCATTCATATCGGCTATACTAGTGAACCCGTCCGCATTACTCATCTCTGAGATTTCCCCTTCTGCCGCTTTGGTGAGAGTTCCATGGTCTAAATCCACTAAATAAACGATATTCCCTGCGATTAACTCCAGGCCCCCTGCTTCTGCTCCAAAAAACTCCCCTCCTGGTTTGCTATCCCCCGGTTTAAATACATCGTAGGCTAAGGCATAAGCATCACCACTACCCAACCCAGCCGGTCGTCCCTGATTAGAGGCCCCCTCATCATTCACCAATCGGTTTAAAGTCAAGGCATTAAAAATCCTATTTCCCACATAGACCTCTGGTTCCCCATCCTGATTGAAATCAGCCAGTTGAGGTGTCTGGTGCTTATGGAAGACTTCCTCATCAGAAGTGGCTACATATCCTGTAGAGTACTCATATCGAACCAATATTTTGTCGTCCTCTACTACAAAAATATCTCCATCACCATCTCTATCCACATCAGCAATTGCCAGCTGTGAAAAGGCATGCGTTTTATTTATTTGTGAAATAGTTTTCTTTAATGTCCTGTCTGCTCCATTAAAAATCTGAATTTTTGCCTCATCAGGACGTTTTCCCACCATTTCAGGAATACCATCCCCATCCAAATCACCTACAAATACTCCGGATCGCTGATCAATAGGATATTTTTCCTTATCAGTCTTATGGACTGTCAACTTAAATTCAGGTATGAGTTCTGGCACTACTTGACAATCTGCTTCTGGCAAACCAAAATAGAAGTTTTCGCAACCATTTGGGCATTCACTTGGATCAAAACAATCTGTCAAACCATCTCCGTCATTATCTATTCCATCATTGCAATTGGTTATTGTACTCTGGGCCAACAGGGTAGTTGTTGCCACTCCTGTAAAAAAAATTAGTATTAATAGGGTAATCTTTTTCTTTAAGCCTTGACTAAGGATTATTCGTAGTGGTTTTATTATGTCGATTTCCCGCCATATCCTTCCTTTTAGAAATTCAACCACAGATTTTAACAAAATCCTAAAGTACACCCAAGGAAAAAACCAGGGACCAAGTATCGAATATTTCACCATAT
>NZ_SMMB01000767.1 GCF_009711365.1 Xanthovirga aplysinae
TTTTTTTTAAAATTTTAATCCCCTAAAATTGAAAATTAAGGCTTATTTTTAGGAAATGATGACTTCCTAAACAGTCAATTTTTAAAATTTGAAGCATAAGCCGTTATATTATGTTCCAAAGGAAATTAATTTAACTAATAGTTTATATAGATTTAAATTTTTAAAAAAAGTTTCTCAACTTTTACCTATGGTAAATCAAAATGATAAACTTATTGCCCCTGCTCCACCAAAGCGTTCCCTCTGGAAATCACTTAATGAGGCTATACGCGGGACAGATGCTGATTACACTAGGATCGATCTGAAAAAGGCCATCTTCCTACTGGCGGTTCCCATGATACTAGAGCTTGTTATGGAATCCACCTTTGCTGTGGTGGATATCTATTTTGTTGGGCAACTCGGGTCGTCCGCAGTGGCCACTGTAGGCCTTACAGAAACTTATCTCTTTTTACTCTACTCCATTGCGATGGGGCTTTCGATGGCTGTAACAGCCATTATTGCACGGAGAATTGGAGAAAAAAATAAAGAGGATGCTGGGAAATCAGCCGTCCAGGCAATTTTTTTGTCCTTACTCGTTTCCCTACCTTTTGCAATTGCAGGGATCTTTTTTGCTAAAGAACTACTTGCTTTGATGGGTGGGGATCAGTGGAGTATAGAAAATGGCTATCGCTATACACAATGGATGCTGGGAGGAAACGGGATTATCATCCTGCTATTTGTTATCAATGCCATCTTTCGTGGAGCCGGGGACGCGGCTATAGCTATGCGGGTGTTATGGATCGCCAATGGACTGAACATTATATTAGACCCTCTACTGATTTTTGGTTGGGGACCAATTCCTGCTTTGGGCATTGAAGGTGCTGCTGTTGCCACTACAATTGGTAGAGGCATTGCAGTGGGCATTCAAATCTGGACGCTCGCCAAAGGGGGGAAGCATATCCGTGTGCTGTTCTCAGATCTTTATTGGGATGCCAAGGTTATCCTGAACATCCTGCGCACCTCCCTTGGTGGGGTTGGACAGATGATCGTGGCAATGACTTCCTGGATTTTCCTGATGAGAATACTGGCTGATGTAGGCAGTGAAGCTGTTGCAGGTGCTACTATCGCCTTGAGAGTAATGTTATTTACGCTGATGCCCGCCTGGGGGCTTTCCAATGCCGCAGCAACACTTGTAGGGCAAAACCTGGGAGCGGGAAATCTGGATCGGGCTGAGTCTTCTGTTTGGAAGATCGGTTTTTACAACATGATCTTTCTGATTGGAGTATCTCTGATTTACTTCTTTTTTAATGAAGCCCTTGTGAGTATTTTTACAGAGGATGTGCAGGTGATCGCCATTGGAGGAGAGTGGCTTCGTATTTTGTCTTATGCCTATTTTGTTTATGGCTGGTGGATGGTATCCGTGCAGGCTTTCAATGGTTCGGGCGACACCCGCACACCAACCAAGATCAACTTGGTCTTTTTTTGGCTGATTCAGATTCCGCTGGCTTATTTGCTGGCTATAAAACTAGGCTGGGCACACTCCGGCGTGTTTTGGGCGGTATTCTTTTCGGAAACCTCTGTGGGGCTGTTTACCCTTTGGCTTTTTAAACGTGGTAGGTGGAAGACGGTGAAGGTATAATATGCCTTGGACTTTACAAATCATAAGACTTTTTCCAAGCCTAAGAGAACCTTAAACCACTGAAGGATTAATTTTTCTATAAAACATCCTTCAGGTAAAACAAGACGGCCCAGTTCTAGGCTAAAGTGAAGGATCAGAAAAAGAAGTAACCTGGAGGATTCCCAAATTGTTGGCCAAATCGGGAGACATGAGGATATCTTAGTGATTATTAAGCTAACTTTTGATTAATTCAATTCTACTGGCTAATCGTAGGTTTATACAATCTGAGCCTGACATACTCTTACAGTTAAAACAAGTGACATTCTAAGGTATAAACGAAGCTATCCAGTTTGTCTCTGGTGTCTTACAAATTCTCCCCTTAGGGTTGATCCAAACCCTATGAATGTTTTTAGAAGAATTGATATCTCCTTTGTCTTTTGCTTCACCCGATGAACTTTCCCATTCCTGCTCTCAAAGAGATAAATCATTCTTCCCATGTCTACACTAAAAGCAATTTTTTGGAAGAAAGGCAAAAGCGATGAATTCTTAAAACTTTTTTTCCATTCTTACCCACCAGGTTTTCCAACTTAGTTATGATAGCTTCATAACCCATATCAGAGATTTTTCAACCCCATTTTTTATACTTTCCTCCGACTTTTTGAAGAAAGTATAAAAAATGGGGTTAGGGTAGGATAAGGGCTGATTTTAAAATAAAGATAACCAAGTAGGTAAACTTCTAATTTGGGGATTTTTTTCATTATGTAAGTCCAGTCCGTTAGAACTGGCTCCTCACAATTGAATGATTCATGCTATTCAATTCTCTTTTTCATTAAAACATAGGGTTTTAGCTTAGTAGTGTCTAAAACTTCCTTTGTTTCATAATTATAGTTAAGCAATTGAGATTGGGTGATGTAGTATAAGTGACCATCCACTATGTCGAGAGTGGTGGGAACTTCAAAGTTTTCTCCGTAAGGAATGATTTTTTCTATATGGGTAATGGAATCCCCTTCTTTACTTAAAAAATATCTAAAAACGCCATGTTCATTAACATCTCTTTTAGCATTCACTATGCCAATTAAACTATTGTTATAATACTTTAAACCATCAACACCTCCTAAATCTTTGTTTGATTCATTGAGTATTTTTTTTGAGGAAATATCAATAATTCTAATTCCTTTCGTCCTGGAAGCCACATAAAGGTATTTATTATCTTCTGAAATGCTAATCCCATTAGGATGCGCTATTTCCTCAGAGTCTAAATAAACCTCGAGCACTTTATTTGGTCTCTGTATTTTATATATTTTATTATTCCGCGTCTCTGTAATAAAAATCTCATTGTTTGAGCTAATTGCTAAATCATTTAGGAGTGTAAAAGTAGTATCCTGAAGCGTATATGAATCCACTAAATCACCCGTCTTAACATTTAAAAGAAGCAAAATTGATTGATTATTATTTCCTGAATAAGAGTCACCCAGTGCATACAATGTATCCCCTTTTATCGTCATCCCAAAGCCTGATAGATAACCGTATTCGTTGTTTTCAATAAAATTTCCTGGTTCACTACCATCAAGCTTACTGGCTACTATTTTGTTATACTTCATGCTATTTAGAAATAGCGTTTTAGATTGAGGATCAATAGTTATGCCTTCTGGCATCAAGTCCTCTTCAAAGTTCAAAGTAGTTGTTGGGGTATCCTTTTTATGACAAGCCATTAAAGTTGTCAAAACCAGAATTGTAAAAAATGTCTTCATTTGCATTGTAAATTTCCTTAAATATTTGTCAAAAGTCTGAGTAAGGCCTTGTCTTGTGATGTGTATATTATCCATGGATTGTCCATAGAGTAAGCATCAATTATCAGGTCTACTCCATACCCAGGTTCTAGCTTCTCATATTAAATATTTGTTGATGCCTCAATATACGAAAATTGAAGTACTTGTGGTAGTACAAGGCACCTGTTCGGGCTAAAAAGGAATAGAATCGACAGAGGCGACGCATAACCAAATTACTTATGCTGCTATGGGTCTTTTTTTGATGGGGGAGAAGTGCTAGGATTAACTGTCGCTGAAAGGGGTATTAAGCCAATTACAAATTTTGAAGAGGCATTAAACCTTGTTACTCCTGAACCAAAATATGTGAATTGTGATACAAACAAAAGTAATTTTAATTCCTTTCACTTTTGTGCTTTTAACAACCTAAAAATTAG
>NZ_SMMB01000336.1 GCF_009711365.1 Xanthovirga aplysinae
TTTTGCTTGGAATGTCCCAGATAAAAAAAAATGATACAGAATTTACTGATTTACGTATACCGATTCGGGCAGTTTTGGGGTATGGTGAAAAAGATAAATTACAAGGTTATGATTATGAAAGAATTAGAAATGCAGCAAAAGAGTTACAGGGAAGTTATATTGAAATAATAGAAGGCAACAAATGGGCTACTTACGGTTTTATTTCTAAATCATCAGGAGAAAAAGGGAAACCTTTCATTGTTATCCGGTTCAATAATGACATGAAAGGCTTCCTGTTACAGTTGAAGAGTGCTTATACCTCTTACACACTCAAGCACGTCAGTAATTTTAAAAATAAGAGCTCGCTCAAAATATATGAATTGTGTAAGGAGTACCTCAACCAGGGAAGGAAAAAAAGAGAGTTTGACCTTGTTTTGCTGAGGGAAGTATTGGGGTTTCAAGAAAAATATCTCAAGTTTTATGAGCTTAAAAGAAAAGTATTAGAGGCGGTAAAAGATGATATCAATAGCTTTTCAGATATGAACTTAGAGTATATGCCTCAAAAAAATGGCCGTAGCGTCAAAGCTATACAGTTTACCTTTGACTTTAAGGAGGGTAATCCGCAAGACCAAAAGCTTTCCGAGTCATTTTATACCCCTTCGGGAGCTTCTTTTTCTTTGGAAGAAAACACAAAGGGTGGGGTCCTTTCTTCTTTCGGGCAAGATTTTTATAAGAAGCTTTTGCGCAGGTACAATAAAAAACTTTTAGACTTTTCCATGGAGAAAGTGGCTCTTCTATCTCATGTTAACAATAAACGAGGTTACCTACTTAAAGCCATGAAAGAAGAATACTATAGACGTGAGTTGGAGTTGATGGAGGCTAAAAAAATTAAGCAGGTGGAATTAAAGGAAGAAAGAATTTTAAAGGAGAAGGAGAAGTTATTAGAGGAAAAAATTAGACAGCAATACGACTCTTTCAGAAAACAATTGTTTGAAAAATTTAGAGGGAAAGGTACGGAGGAAGATCTGGAGGAGTTTCTCTTTGAGATGGAGGAAAGTTCCTTATCCCTTGAAAGGAGGTATTTTTCAGAATTTGAAAGAGGACGTCCTTCCAAATTAGCAGATAGCTATTACTGTCAATGGTTAATTAAAAAATATGGGACAGCAGAAGAAATAGAAATGTTGGATGAAAAAAA
>NZ_SMMB01000764.1 GCF_009711365.1 Xanthovirga aplysinae
AAACTCTTTCTTTATATGAATAAATAAAAAGGGCTGTTATCAAAACAGCCCTAACCAATACAATGTTTTAATAGCTTTTTACCAAAAACTTCTCTTTTTCTTAGGTCTTTCTTGAGTAGGTTGATTTGCTTTTAATTTGTCAATCTCGATTTGCTGCAATTCAATTTCTTTTCTCAACAGTCTAATGTTATCCTGTAAAGACTCAATGATATTCTCTTGGTTTGCGACCTTTTGACGATAAATTTCCATAATGGTATCCCCAAGATCAGCAGCCTCTTTTTCTAATGATTCTTCATCTAAATCATAAAAACCGTCGAGGGTTGTACCTAATATCTTAACAATCTTGCGGAGTATCTCAGGTCTAGGTTCTGTTTTCAAGGCCTCATAATTATGAATACTGGCCCTTGAAACCCCAGCCGCGTCTGCCAATTCCTCTTGCGAAAGGCTTTTTCTTTTTCTAAGTATTGTTATTTTTTTACCAATATCCATTTTTTTGTCAAAGATGTGTAAAAATAATGCCAACAAGTTTGACATTAATAAATATACTCCTATCTTTACATTAGATACTTTCTTAAAGCAAAATCTAAAAGAGAGATTCGGCTTAAATATACAAAAATGTAAAATAACTTTGACATTATAGTCATAAAAAAAGCCAATAGAGGGTAGGATCTCTATTGGCAAATGAAATGACTTAGTTAATCTTCCACCAAGAAGTGACATAAAACGAAACCAAAGCAGTTCGTTAAGAACCTTGACATTTCGCTTCGGAACAAGTGCATTTCGTCTTTAAAGGTAGTAAGAAAATTACTTTTCTGCAAAAACACCCTCCTTAGACGACTTCACAAGGTTCCGACGGATAAATAGAATTTTTAACCAAAACTATTATATCATGAAGGACCCAATTATCCTCAATGGCGTTAGCCTCGATGAATTATTTGAAACATTTTATAATGCCGCTAAAAAGGCAATCAGAGAAGAATCTGAAAGAAAGCCTCAAAAAGAAAAGTTAAACGCTCAGGAAGCAGCCGACCTGCTAAGAATTGCAAAGCCTACGGTTTATGCCTATGCAAGGGACAGAGTAATACCTTCTTATCGTGAGGGGAAAAGGTTATTCTTTAAACGCTCTGAATTAGTCGCCCAAGATCCTATTTTATCAGGACAAGGAGATAGGCAACCTACCAATGCAGAGTTAGAGCGACTTGCTCAACAGCATGTTCAAAATACCCCATTAAACTTAGCAAGTTAAACCGCCTAACCCTAGAAACCATGACTAATCAAATCATTCTAAACGGTATCGACCTACAAGAGCTTGTTGAACAAGTTGCCCAATCAGTAGAAAAAAAGTTTGACCAACGACTTAAAGCTATTCTCCTTCCTGAAAAGATGGACGCTAAACAGGTAGCAGAAATGGTAGGTGTAAGTCTTTCAACTGTCTATGCTAGAAAAGAGAGTGGCTACTACCCTTCTTACAAAGAAGATGGAAGAAGGTTCTTTAAGCGCTCTGAAATCATGGCAATTGACCCTGTATTATCCGGAAGGTCAAGAAGCCTTACCAAGAAAGAAGAAATGGAGCAAATGGTAGAAGAGCACCTTGCGAAGAAAACATTAGCCTTAACAGCCTAAACCCCAAAACCATGACTCAAAATCATATGATAGACTGTGATCCAGGTAATCACAGCATGTCACCGCTATGCCCTGTTCAATCTTCTGAATCTGAATGGGAAGCAGAAAAATACGAAACGAATTTACATGAAGGCGTTAGGGTTTGGCTAAAGTGGAATGGTGAATATGAAGGCAAACGCTATGTAGACATCGCACTAACTGAGTTAGAAAAGCTTTGCGAGCTGAAAGGAAAGCAAGCAATACTAACTATTCTAGACTTAGGGAATGGCCTTGGAATCACCCTTTGTGATGAAGATACTCAGAAAGGCAACGGGGCTAAGGTTCTTTTGGATGAAGACTTAGAAACTACAATTGCAAACTTAATCTAAGCATAACCCTAATAATTTCCCAACAACTTAAAAATCTACTCAAATGGAATCATTACAAGTAACTCAAGAAAATAAAAATTCAAGTCTTAAAGTGGTCGAAAATCGCAATGCTATCATGCAGGCCGTTAGCTCTGATTCATGCAGTTTTCCAGACTATTCAATAGAGCTATTACACGGTGTTTTTGAAGGGGCAAAAAAGGCCGGAATTATTAAAGTAGCCCAATCCAATGCAAGGGAATATGTTGAACAAGGGCAATATGATCTTTTACCAACCTTAATAGGCTTGAAGAAGATACAGACCTATATAGACTCTTTTTTGTCGGAGGAAGCCTTTCAAGCTGCTGCATTAGCTGAAGCGCAAACACACGGAAAGAAAGATAAAGAGCTTAAAGGCTCAAAAATTTCGATTGGGGAATTAGGCACTAAGTATGATTTTAAAGCGGATAGTGAATGGAATAAACTCGACAAAGAGATTAAAACCATTACCCAAAAAAGGAAGGACCATGAAAAATTCTTGAAATCCCTCTCTTCAAAGGTAGAAGTACTAGACGATGAAACAGGGCAAGTATTCCCCCACTTCCCTCCTACTAAGTCATCTAAAACAGGCTTAAAAGTAACATTATGAGCATGTATTATGAAGGTGATATAGTGGAATTCCAAACGCCTAATTATAATCTCAAAGGGGAAGTTTTGGAGGTTGAAGGAGAAGAATATCAAGAGATCATAATTAGGTGCGAAGGAGAACTAAACGCCATGTCAACAACCACAACCATTAGTACCACAAATCAAGATTCACGAATTCAAAAATTATAGAACTCATGACAGCAGTAAAAAAATTAGAACCCGTAAATACTGAAGTTAGTGAAGTTGTTAGTGAGGAGAAATTACTAGGCTTTCTTAACCTAGTACCAAGTGCAAAAAACCTAAACCAAGGCGAGAAAACACAATTCTTAGAGGTTTGTAAAGCCTTTGGCCTTAACCCATTTAAAAGGGAGATCCACGTAAGTAAGTACGGTAAGGAGGCCACAATTGTAATAGGATATGAGGTGTACATCAAAAGAGCTGAGGCCACGGGATTATTAGACGGTTGGGAAGTAGAGGTAAAAGGGAAAGAAGATGAAATGGAGGCCACGGTTACCATTTTTAGAAAGGACTGGTCAAAGCCTTTTAGATGGACCTCCTATTACGATGAAGCCAAGCAATTAAAGAGTGATGGCAATGTAAATAGGTTTTGGGACAAGATGCCAAGGACAATGCTCAAGAAAGTTGCTATAAGTCAGGGCTTTCGACTATGCTTCAAAGAGCTTCAAGGACTTCCCTATACTAAAGAAGAGATGGGAGTTGAGACTAAGGATGTGGACTTTACGGTAGTGGATCAAAAGCCGGAGACAGTGAAGGAATCTAAGCAAGAACAAGAGCCCCCCAAAACCGTCATTGAGAAATTCAACCGCATGAAGGAGTTAGCCAACAATCCTGTACTCCCTAAAAATTTCTGGAAAGAAAAAGTAGAGCCAAAAATAGCGGCTATGCAGGAGAAGGATATTGACATTAAGATTAAGGAATTAGAAGAGTGCATAGCCAAAAGGTCAGCATCAAAACAGAACTCAAACCAAAACTAGAGTAGAACCTCTGAAACATGAACTACATTAAGCTGATACGCAATTTTTGGAAAGTAGACGCCAAACACGGCCTCTCAGGAAACGAGTCAAAGGTATATTTCTATTTATTAGAATTAAGCAACTCTTTAGCCTGGCAAAACCCTATTCGTCATTCTAAAAAGCAAATGACAGA
>NZ_SMMB01000436.1 GCF_009711365.1 Xanthovirga aplysinae
CATTCCTCCATAAGAAGAACATATGAACGGATTTTCTTATCATGGACCATCATTTAGGTTAAGTGGCTATGAAGAAAGTTAAAACCAGTAAATAAAGAATCCCAAAAAAGGGCTCAATACCCCTGGTAATCCTTTAGTTTATTAACAAAATTTTATTTTGGATAGCCTAAAGTGTACGTTATGGTCAGTGGTCCTTTTTTTGTTTTTCCAGATTCCCACTTGTAGGCTTCTCCTTTTTCTAAATTTTCGGTCAATTGATGGATTTCGTCAAAAGTATAAGTCCTCAATACAGAAATTACCCCATCCCACCACACGAATAATGGGACAAGTGGAATTAAATAGGTGAAAATCATCCTTCCTATCTTAAAAGGTCTTATAAAGGGGGCTGTTAACAATACACTTATAGGGGAAAATAATGCTTTTATAAAATGGCTCAAATCCCTTTGCTGAATTTCAAAAATGGCAATAGGTGCCTGGCTATTGACCGCATTTTGCAACAAATGCCTGGCATCCTTGGGTTTAAAATGATGAAAAGACAAGAATTGTGTTCGTAAGCCCTTGATTTCTTTGGGAACATCCAAAGCGTTGAGAGATTCAGAATAATAATCAAACACCTCATTATCGTATCCTTTCATCGACTTGAAAGCCTCCAAATTGGGATAAAAGTCGGAAAGCGTTACCCTAAGGCCAGGAACTTTCTTTTTTAAATGACCTCCTAGCGTTTTCCATCCTCCTCCCCCTCCAGATGCTAAATCCAGAATGTGGAGAGTTTCTCCTTTCTCTAATCCTTTTTTAAGTATGGGAACAATGCCAGGGTAGATGTCGAAAAAATTGGCCATAAATTGTAAAAAATCCGTGCCGTAATTTCTTAAGAAGGAGGGAAACCAGCTTAAATCTTCAAATTCAAATAGGTGGATTCTTTTCATACAATTTGTTCTGAAAGGTTTCTTTTGCCCTTAGTATACTTTTGGGTTTTTCAATTTAATTCGTTTTAAAAGGATTTCATGCTTTTAAATTAATTTAAATAAAATGATTTTAAATTTTTACTGATAATCAGTACTTTATGAATGATGTTGGTCTGCGTTTGAAAGGTTAAATGATTGTTTCGAAGCCCTATAAACTACAAAAATGCCCTCCTTTATACCTTTAAGAACTCTTCTAATTTTGCTGTTTACTGGTTTATCTCATTTCAGTTTAGCTCAAAAAAATAGTATAGGACTGCAGTTTGCCTATGATTATCAAGAAAGGCACTATGGTGATGTTTTAATTGAGGATTTATTGGTAAAACCTTACCTCTATAATGATGCCCAATTTGGAATTGGAGTGTTCTCCCAACAGCAGGTTAGTGATCGAATTGGATTAAGGATTGAAATCAATTATTTCCCTACCCGTTTTTTTTACATGGTTAAGAAGCCTAATGCCCCTTCCGATTATCTTATTGGAATGGAATTTAAAAACCTGGAGGTGCCATTTACTTTAAATTATGCCTTTATTAATAAAAACTGGTGGCAAATATCTGTTTTTGGAGGGTTAGGATTTATCATAAATTCAAGTTCCAAACAATTTCAAGGCCCAAGGATAAATCCCCCTTTAACCTCCAGTTCAGGAAAAAT
>NZ_SMMB01000652.1 GCF_009711365.1 Xanthovirga aplysinae
AAAATACTCTTTGCAGACGCCTCAACTTCTCCACTATTTCCTTCAATCCGTCATTATCAAAAGTATGATAACTCCAGCTGTCTGTAAAATCCTTAAATAGGGAAAGTGAAGGCTTTCGACCGATTACCAAACTAAAAAAAGCGTTTCCTTTTTCTTTGCAGAGTCGAATTCGGGAAAGCGTTTGTTGGTTGATAGGTGGTATTTTACCATCAGAAATAAAAAGTAAGTCCGCCTTTTGAAAATCCTCCTCATAAAATTTACGCACGGCCTCTTCCAAAGCAGGAGTGGCATCGGTACCTCCCAAAAAGGACAAACTCAAAAATTTCATTAGAGCCGGAAGAGAGGCCTTAAGCTCACTCATTTCCAAGGTTTGAATCTTTTTTGAGAAAGCAATTAGGTAACATTTGCGCTCCTCCTTCAAAGCCAATCTTAATAAAGCCAATGACAGGGTCTTTGCCATTCTTTCTGCTTCACCCAGCATGGATGCAGAAGTATCCACACAAATGATTAATGGTCCCTTATCTATAGGTTTTTCTTTACTTTTCTCTTCCTGGAAACGCTCCTTTCGTTTTACAACGTCCCTCCCCTTTAACTCAAAAGCTTGAAGTTTCTTTTCTACAAACTTTTTATAAAAAAGAATTTCCGTATCTTCTTCTCCCAATAAAGCGGCTTCTGAGGGTAATAAATGGGCCACATCATCACTTTCATGTAAACCAACTAAATCTTCCTTCCCGTGATTGTAAGTTTTACGGTAAGGAGACAAACGCACCTGCTGTAAAATTTTCCTCTCAAATTCAGCTTCAGCAGATCGGTACTTTCCAAAAAGTTCGGCCAGCTCCTCTATCTCTTTTCGGTTTTTCATCAACTCATCATAATACTCCAGTACCTGGAAACCAGAATCCTGCCAATGCCCCTCGGCCACTCCCCATAAATCATGATGATCACTAAAAGGAGATAAAAGTGCCTTTATTTGTTCGAATTGAGCAGTTTTCTTTTGAAGCTTTTTCGTGTAGGCCTGTTGCTGAAGCATTATGGTCAAAATATTTTGGCCAAACAACCGTCTTACTCCCAACTTAATCTTCCGAAAAACCTTTTGAAAGAATCTTTTCAAAGCACTTTTCGGAAGAGGTTCAATAGCAGAAGAAAGCTCACCTAATTTTTTTTCAGACCAATTTTCTTTTAGCAACTGGTCTCCCAAAATATTGAGGTGATTAACCACTTCCTCACAAAAATTTATTTTTACCTGAGGTGATTCTGAAAGTATTTGCCGAAGACCAGGAGTAGCCAAAAGATTATCTATGAGCAAAAAATAGGGCTTTAAATTTGGGGAATACTCCCTATTATTTTGAAAAGAATCAGTTCCTTCCACAGCATCTGTTAGATAGGCACTAATTTCTTCTCTCAAATTTCGATCCCCCCATTTACCAAAAAGGATAAATCGCTCAAAAACACCATTTGACTCAATTATTTTCATACAGCATAGGTGTATTGCCCTTTTATTTGCTCTACATTTAATTTTCCATGAAGAATACGCCTTAACAACTCGTTCAGTCCATTCTCAATTAAATGATGGTTTTCAGCACTCACAAAAAGATGATCATCCAAATGATTCCTGAAACGCAGTCGCTGCTTTTCTATACTGGAGGCCGTTTCATTAAGGTATCGTAATATGTCTTCACTCAATTGGTTCAATTTATCAAAAACCTCATCTGAAGGCCTTTTCGGAACCGTTCTGAGCTGCTGCTCCTGACGGGATTTTAACTTAAAATACTGATATCCGTTTTCAAAGGATACTTCAACTTCACAATCAGAGAGCCTTGCCAAATGATAATATTTGCTATCCCCCCAGGAAGTATAAAGGGGACATTCAGTAACCTTACCTTTTAATTTCTCAAAATCCTTCTTCCGAATATATTTATGCGACTCAGAAAATTCAGTCAATAAATAATACTGATCGTCCACCAAAACAGGTTGCTCTACCTGTATCAATTTTTCTTCTTGGGCTCCCGATAAAGCCTCTTGTTTAAAAGCATTAATTTGATCTTCTACGGCAGAAATATGGTAGGAATGATCTAAACCATATTCACAAATTGCCTGCCCCACCCATCGCCTTACCTGGTCTATTTGTTCTGGAGTACTCCAGATGCAAAATGAAATGATAAAACAGTCCATCATATCCACTTTTTTATGACCATTCAAAAAGGCGGAAGTTCGCAATAGGCGTATTATTTTTCTCCATCGACGATCTGAAACATACAGTATTTCCTTCTCCTTTCCTTCGGCAGTAAGGTGCTCATTGTGTTGTTCAATGAGCTTTCGAACTGTAGATATGACAAATAACACCTCCTCAGGAACAGTTACTTTATCAATATCTTTGCTCCAAGCCTCAATTTCAGATTCAGAAATGGTCATTCCGGGGTCAATGCTTACTTTATCGGAAGGAGTGGAAGTAATCATGCGATAAAAATGTTCTTCATTCATGATACGGTCCACATAATAACGCACCAAAAAACGATCCCATAGGGCCTCCAGCCCCTCGTCTTTGGCAGGCAATTCATTGGATGCCCCTACTAGGCCTTGCAATTTCACCTTTACCTCCTGTTCTCCATTACGATACAACTTTTCATTGATTACCGTAAGTAAGGCATTTTGTATAGATGGACCCGCCTTCCATATTTCATCCAGGAAAACAACCGAAGCACCCGGCAAATAATTTTCCGTCAAACGTTCATATTTATCCTCTTTGCTTAGGCGGCTAATGGAGATAGGACCAAATATTTCATCCGGTGTACTAAATCTATTCATCAGGTATTCAAAAGAAGAACCTTCTTTAAAGGCAAATTTTACTCGACGAGCCACCATACTCTTGCCTACCCCCGGAGGCCCAAGCATAAAAATGCTTTCTCCGGCAACAGCACTTAAAAGCACCATCCCCACCAATTCTCGTCTATCCACCAGTCCCTCTCCAATCCGATGAATAATTTCTTCAATTCGTTTCTTTAT
>NZ_SMMB01001153.1 GCF_009711365.1 Xanthovirga aplysinae
ATTGCTAGGAAAAGTATTTGCAAAATGAAAAACAACAAAGACAAGCAAACTTATTCTTAATGGTTTTTTCCGGCTTTTGATACGCGTTTAAAAATTATAGTATGCTTAAAAGCTTACTTTATTCTTTTCCAATACAGTTGTTAATCAACCACTTTAAAAAGAATTACCTAATCCTTTTATGCTGGGGGGTACTTTTTGCCTTTGTTACAGGTAACTTGGGCAAAACCCTGGGCATCCCCTACCTTTTCCTGGACCCTGAATATATGCACAAAACCAATTTTTGGGGTTTTCTAATCATGGGCCTGACATTGGGCGGATTTAGCATGGCTTTTAACATCACCTGTTACATTGTGGATAGCCACAGGTTCAGCTTCATTGGTACACTCACCCATCCCTTCCCAAAATTCTGCCTCAATAATGCGATAATTCCTCTCGCTTTTATAGGAATCTATGTCTATAAAGTCATTGATTTTCAAATAGACTTTGAGTACATGACTCCCCTAAAACTTCTAGACAAAATTGCGGGCCTATTTATTGGTTTTGGAATAGTACTGGCTGGTTTCTTCATCTATTTTCGATTTACAAATACTGATATATTCCTATATATCGCCGACAATCTCAATAAGCAACTTAAGAAACTCCCTTTTAGCCGACGGCATGCCATGCGTCAACTCCATAGGGCGAAAAAGAAAAATTACCCTGTGGAAAACTATTTAGATCTTAGATTGCGGGTTCGAAAAAATAATGAACGGCAAAACTATTACGACAAAGAAACCATCCTTAAAGTTTTTAATCAGAACCATCTGAACTCTATTATTATTGAACTCCTTTTATTTATCCTAATCTTCAGCCTGGGCGCTTTTAGCGACCACCCAATTTTTCAAATACCTGCCGCCGCCAGCGCCATTCTTTTTATGACCTTTGTACTCATTTTTACCGGTGCTTTAATCTATTGGTTTAGGAGCTGGTCTTTGCTCATTGTGTTGGTCTTCTTGTTTATAGGAGAATTATTGGTTCGACAAGGTTTCTTAGGTGATATTTACAAAGCTTATGGTCTGAATTATAATATTCCTCCTGTAGAATACTCCCTGAAACAGCTTAAAAAAACTAATGGTTCTGAAAACTATACCCATGATTATGAACAATCCCTCCATATTTTAGAGAACTGGAGAAAAAAATTCCCACCAACAGAAAACCCCAAACTAGTTTTTATTTGTGTTAGTGGGGGAGGCCAACGTTCAGCACTTTGGAGCTTAAGAGCCTTACAAGTAGCCGATAGTATTAGTGGAGGCAAACTTTTTGAACATACCCTATTGATTACAGGAGCTTCTGGGGGACTTATTGGAGCTAGTTATTTCCGGGAACTAAAATTTCGACAACAGCAAAAGGAAGATATTAATCCTTATCACCATAAATACCTGGATAAAATCGCTTCTGACAATTTAAATCCGGTAATTTTTAATATGCTGACCAATGACCTGTTCATGCGATTTAAAAATTTCACTTATGCCCAACAAATTTACCCCAAAGACAGAGGTTTTGCTTTTGAGGAGCAATTGAATAGGAATACGGATTTTCTCATGGACAAAAAACTTTCGGATTACCAACTTCCAGAGCAAAAAGCACAAATTCCTATGCTCATTATTTCTCCCACCATTACCAATGATGGAAGAAAATTATTCATTTCCCCTCAGCATGTTTCTTATATGGGCACTTCTCCATTCCACCAAAATATAATAGGAGAAAAAGAATACAAGGGCGTAGATTTTAGAAGATACCTTGAAAAACACGGAGCGGATAGCTTAAGGTTTATTTCGGCTCTTCGCATGAGCGCCACATTTCCCTATTTTACCCCTACCATTACTTTACCCACCAATCCACCCATTGAAATCATGGACGCCGGCATTGCAGATAATTTCGGCATTTCAGTAGCCGTACACTTTATGCAGGTTTTTAAAGATTGGATCAATGAAAACACCTCTGGAGTAGTAATCGTTTCCATAAGAGACTCGGAAAAGAACAAACCTATTAAACACCGAAATAACAATTCCCTTTTTTATAAATTCTTTACCCCTATTGAAAGCCTGTATCGAAACTGGGAAAACATTCAAGACCTTAATAATGACCATACCATAGAATTGGCCCATCAATGGTTTGAAAAAGACTTGGATAAAATTGAATTACAGTACATTTACCGACTGCCACACCATAACGGAGGTGAGGAAAGCTCTTTTAAACCGGCCCCAACCAATTACAAGCAAAAAAACAATGAGGCCTCCTTTTGGTCACCTATTAACGATAACTTCTCCAATAAACCCCCAAGCCGCACTACCTCACCCAAGCAGCTGGAAAAAGTTTATGAAAATTCTAACAGCAAATTGAATCAATCATTTTCAGAAGAAAAGGAGAACCATCGGGCGGCCTTAAGTTGGCACCTCACTAGCAGAGAAAAGAAAAATATAAGAGAAAATATTTTCACGAAAAATAACCAAAAAGCTATCAAGGATTTATTGCAACTCCTAGATAGTTCACAGGAACCCGTTCAGGTAAGTTCCCAAAACAAAAGGGAAGAACCTTAAAGCAAATCTGAAATCTTAAACTATCCTTTGAAGTAAAATACTATTATTCAAAATCAGGATAGAGCAAATACTTTTTTCGAATAGCTTTATACTTTAACAAATCTTCTACCCAACTCACCCGAATTTCCTTTTCATCAAAACCAGCCTTAATCTGCTCTTTTAGCTCACTATTGCCAGCCAACTTATCAAAGAAAGCATTGAAAAAATCCTCTTTTGAATCGGATTTCAAATAAAAATCAATAAGGTAACTTAAATTGAACTTTTTAGGTTTCTTTTTCCGCAGATCCACTCCATAACAGACCTCATTCTCCAGCTTAGGATATTTTGCCATCCCTTCAATACTTTTGGGAGTAAAGGAAAAATCTCCAAATCGTTTATCAGGATAACCGATGACCTGAAATGGAAATGTAGTCCCCCGGCCTATACTTACCCTTGTTCCTTCAAATAAACATAAGGACGGATATAACCGAATGGACTGATCATTTGGAAGGTTGGGCGAAGGTTTTACAGGCAATGAATAAGAAGTAGAATGGGTATAATTTTTTACAGGAACAACAAATAACTCACAAGTCAACCCACCTTTTAACCATTTTTCTCCATTTATCATTTCAGCCAATTCTCCTACTGTAACTCCATGCACAATAGGAAGCGGATCAAGGCCCACAAAAGATCTATAATTGCTTCTTAAAACCGGTCCATCAACATAATCCCCATTAGGGTTAGGACGATCAAGCACGATTAGTGTTTTTCCATTTTCCGCACAAGCTTCCATCACATAATGCAACGTACTGATGTAGGTATAAAACCTTACTCCTACATCCTGAATGTCAAAAATTACCACATCCACATCTTGCAATTGCTCTGCGGTTGGTTTTTTATTTTTTCCATACAAAGAAACAAGAGGTAACCCTGTTGTAGGATCAGTCCCATTTGCCACTTGTTCCCCTGCATCGGCATCTCCTCTAAAACCATGTTCAGGTGAAAAGATCTTGACAATAGCTAACTCTTTCTCCAGCAAGGCATCAACCAAATGTTTTTCTCCCACCCTCGAAGTTTGATTTACTACTAGGGCCAATTTCTTATCTTGAACTTGAGGTAAATATTGCTCAAACTGCTCAGCACCAACCGTTAAAGGGGATTGACCTTGTGCGAAGACAGGCAAAAAACTAAATAAGGTAAAGAAGGACAATAACCATATTAACTGATTCACCATAATTGATTTTCTTTGTTTTGAATAAACGAAAGCTGCACAAAGCTAATCTAAATCAAAAGAACTCCCATACTGCACTTCTGTACCAGCAAAACTGATAAAACCTAATGTGAGTCCTTAAAGCCGCCGAATTCAATTTTTACTACAGAATTAAAAAAGAAAAGCGGCTATTTTCCGACCTAACCTATTTTGCGGGGGCCGAAATAGAAGAACATCAAGAATTGTGCAAAAAAATTCAGAAAAGTTCCAATTTAATGATTTTTAGGAGGAATTTCCATAGGACACTGCTTTACCAGCAAAATTAAAAAAGGCATAGGAGTCCTTTAGTCCTATTAAATCAAATATTTTTTAAAGAAATATTGATTTTACCAGTTAGAAACAGGAAAATCAATTTACTTTGTTTCTCAACATTGATAAAACATAGGGGTATTGGACTTTTCATTTTTCATATCGAAACATATTAGCAAACCTGAATCAAACACCTTTACGGCCACTATTCACAAAATAGCGGTGGCAAGCATTGCTTTGGGTTTAGCCATTATGATTGTTTCCATCTTAATATTGGGTGGTTTTAAAAGAAACGTAACAGAAAAAATATACAGCTTCGGGGGCCATTTACAAGTGACCAAATTCACTGTTTCCAGCTCTTTTGAAGAAAGTCCCGTTTCCCTTAATTCGGTACTTTATCAACATCCGGATAGTTTTCCCCATGTTACACATGTGCAATCTTTCAGTTATAAAGCCGGCTTATTGAGAACCGACGAAGATGTACAAGGAGTAATCCTTAAAGGGGTGGGAGAAGATTTTGATGAAAAGGGATTTGAAAAAAACTTGGTAAAAGGTGATTTCCTTACCCATAAAAGACCCAATGGGTCCACCGACATTTTGATCAGTGTAAAATTAGCCAATTTACTTCAGCTAGATGTAGGGGACGATGTCATCATGTATTTTGTGCAAGTTCCACAGCGTTTCCGAAAATTAACCATTAAAGGTATATATAATACTGGCCTGGAAGATTTTGATGATAAAATCATTTTAGGTGACATTGCTCTAACGCAAAGACTAAATAACTGGGACTCCACTCAGGTAGGAGGATTTGAGGTTTTCATTGATGATTTAAATGCCCTGGACCAATCCGAAGATTATATTTACCGAAACATTGAGAATGACTTATATGTGGAATCCTCCGCAGACCTCAATTTGCAAACTTTTGAATGGCTGAACCTTTTAGCGAAGAATGTAAATATTTTCCTTGGACTGCTCATATTTGTGGCTTGCTTTAACATGATCACCATTCTTTTTATCATGATCATGGAGCGAACTCAAATGATAGGAATGTTAAAAGCTTTAGGAGCCACAAACCGACAAATTCGGAAGATTTTTATATACAACGGCATGCAACTCATCCTAAAAGGCTTGCTTATTGGCAATTTGATAGGAATTGGTTTTGGCATTCTTCAGGATCAATTCCAATTAATTTCTTTAGATCCTGAAAACTACTATATGGATTTTGTGCCGATTGAATGGAACAACTGGTTAATATTGGCTTTAAACCTAATGACATTTTTATTGGTTACGGCTACACTTTTAATTCCTACGGCCGTAATTACTAAAGTTCGACCAATAAAGGCCATTCGTTTTGATTAATAATAAGAAACTTTCTTCAGAAAAGGATAGATTTCAAAAGTCCTCAGAACTCCCATGCGACTCATTCAGCTCTTATAGTAAAGCAGTGCCACATGGGAGTTTATACAGCAAAACTTCCAAACCCAAAATCCTTATTTTCGATTTTGACGGAACCCTGGCGAATACATTAAATCTGGCGGTAGAAGTGTATAACTCCATTGCTGAAAATTTCAACTGTAAAAAAATTAAGGACGAAGAGCTTCAAGCTTTGAGAAACAGCAAGCCCCAGGACTTTTTTAAACCCTTAAATATCAAACCCTGGAAGCTTCCTTTAATCATTTTAAAAGCCCGCGCAGAAATTCATAAAAGAAAAGAAGAGATACAGCCTGTTTTCCACAACCTTTTTGAAATTTTATTCCAGCTCAAGGAATTTGGTTACAAGTGTCTCATTTTAACGTCCAACTCAAAGAAAAACGTCTCCTATTTTCTTCAAAAACATAACTTGTGTGGTATTTTTGAAAAAATATACACTACCAAACATTTATTTGGCAAACATAAAGTACTCAAAAAGATCCTAAAAAATGAAGGGTTAGATAAAAGTGAGTTTGTTTTCCTAGGGGATGAATCGAGAGACATTGAAGCAGCCCAAAAATTATCTATTAAAATGATAGCTGTCAGTTGGGGATATCAAAGTGAGAAAATTTTATCTCGTTGTCAACCCGACTTTCTGGTAAATCAGCCTGGAGATTTAACCCGTCTATTAATGGGAAAAACTATTTAATCAGTTGGTAATAATTGAAGATTTTAA
Organism: Xanthovirga aplysinae; assembly: GCF_009711365.1. Taxonomy (GTDB): domain Bacteria; phylum Bacteroidota; class Bacteroidia; order Cytophagales; family Cyclobacteriaceae; genus Xanthovirga; species Xanthovirga aplysinae. The sequence continues at coordinate 6,224 of NZ_SMMB01001153.1, forward strand.
AAGGCTACTATCACATTTTTAAAATTAAGTCCTATAAATATGATCACTGTACCTACCCTTTTACTAGACGAACAAAAATGTAGGAAAAATATCCGGACAATGGCACAAAAAGCCAGGCACCATCAACTTTCCTTCCGTCCACATTTTAAGACTCACCAATCTTTGAAAGTTGCTGAATGGTTTCGCGATGAAGGTGTGGATAAAATCACTGTTTCTTCCCTTGACATGGCTCTATATTTCATGGAAGGAGGATGGAACGATATAACAGTGGCCTTTCCAGTTAATATACTGGAAATTGAAAAAATCAATCAGCTCGCTTCCCAAATAAAATTAAATCTGATTGCAGTCAATGTTGAAAGCATTCGATATCTAAGTCAAAATCTAAAGCATCCCCTTAATGTCTTTCTTAAAATTGATGTTGGATACCACCGTACTGGAATTTTGCCCAATGACAGAAAACTAATTGATGATACTTTAAAAGAATCTAAGGAATCCAAAAACATTACGTTTTCCGGATTCCTGGGACATGCTGGACATAGTTATGCAGCAAAAGGGGATAAACAGATCGAAAAAGTACATCTACAAAGTCTTTCCATCAAGAAAGAGCTAAAAGCCCAATATGAATCAGAATATCCCAATCTCATGATTTCTCTGGGAGACACTCCCACCTGCAGTCGAATGGACAATTTTCAAGGGGTAGATGAGATCCGGCCAGGAAATTTTGCTTTTTACGATCTGGCTCAATGGTCTATTGGTTCTTGTGATATCAATCAAATTGCCGTAGCCATGGCTTGCCCCATAGTTGCCAAACATTCCGATAGAAACGAAATAATTATTTACGGAGGCGGTGTTCATTTTTCCAAAGACCGTGTCTACAACGAAGCTCTCGGAAAAGATTTTTATGGTTTTGCAGTCCCTTTGGAAAACAACCATTGGAAATTACCTGACCAAAAAAGCTATCTGTCTAAGATCAGTCAAGAGCATGGAACCATCAAAGCCAGCAAAGAATTTTTCAATAGCCATGAGGTAGGAGACATAATCGGAGTCATACCTATTCATTCTTGCATGACAGCCGATTGCATGAAATCTTACTTAAGTACCAAAGGGGAAAGAATACTAATGAAAAATTAATTCTAAAGTGGTTAAATTTATATAAACACAAGATTATACCCCTCTAACGTTATTATAAAATACTGTTCATCGAGAAATTAAATTGCTAATAAAAGAGAATAAAAAAATAGAGAGCAAACATTATTAATAAAAAAGGTTAAACACATCAGACCCATTATTAATAATTCATTATTCATTATTAATTATTTTGTTTAACCCCTTGAATTTTAGATATTGTGCTCCGGTAAAAACAAACCCTTGTCTCCATGGTCATTGCAGAGAAAAAAAGAAAAGAAAACATTTCCGAATACATCATCTTTATGTATCAGACGGAGGATTTAGTGCGGGCTTATCAATTTAATCTGGAAGAAATTGAAAAATATGTTATCAATCACTTTCCCATAGAGGATAAAAACAAAGCCGAAGTTAAAGCTTGGTATGGTAAGGTGATTGAACAAATGAAAACCGAGGGGATTGAAAAAGAAGGGCATTTAAGAGAAACAGTAGATATTGTTAAAGAACTCTCCGATTTGAACAGGGAGTTGTTGAAATCTGACAAGAACTACCGCAGCATCTATGACCAAGCCAAGTTGCATATCAAGAAACATCTTGAGCTATCAGAAGGGAAAGTCACCGATGGTATTCAAATCTGTATAAATGGGATTTATGGATTAATGCTTCTTCGCTTGAATGGTAAAAAAGTAGAAGAAAGCCAAAAAGCAAGCCTTAACTCATTTGGGGATGTACTTTCTTACCTAAGTTTCAAGTATAAAAAACGAAGAGCCATAAACCAAAATTAAATAAAAAAGGCTTTCTCCAGACAAGAGAAAGCCTTTTCTAATTTGATAAAAATACCTAAATATTCTTAAACACCTCTCCTCCCTTCATTACAAATTCCACTTGTTGAAGAACAGAAATATCTTTCAAAGGATCACCTTCCACAGCAATAATATCCGCTTTTTTGCCCTTTTCAACAGACCCCAGTTCATCTTCTATTCCCAAAAGCATGGCTGCATTTACAGTGGCTGCCTGAATGGCCTCCATTTCGCTCATTCCTCCTTCCACCATTAAATTAAACTCCCTGGCATTGTAACCATGCACAAAAACTCCGGCATCTGTTCCGAAGGCAATTTTTACTCCCTTTTTATAAGCTCTGCTAAAAGTATCCTGTAATTGAGGGCCAATCGCCAAAGCTTTAGGAACTACGATTTCTGGATAATATCCCGGTACTTTTGCTGAATCGGCCACTGTTTTACCTGCTAAAAGGGTGGGTACATACCAGGTACCGTGCTGCTTCATTAAGGCAATGGTTTCCTCATCCATAAAAGTACCATGCTCTATGGAAGTGACCCCAGCGCGTATCGCTCTTTTCATTCCTTCAGCACCATGTGCATGAGCAGCCACAGTCATGCCCATGTCATTGGCAGTCTCAATTATACCCCTTAATTCGTCTTCCATAAATTGTGGGGCAGAACCATTTTTAGCCATTGAAAGCACTCCAGCTGTAGCAGTAATCTTAATCAGGTCTGATCCATTTTTATAGCGTTGACGCACAGCCTTTCTAGCATCAAAAGGACCGTTTGCCACTCCTTCTTTAGGTCCCGGATCACCAGATAGTTCTTTTCGATATCCATTTGTTGGGTCAGCATGTCCTCCGGTTGTGGCAATAGATTTTCCAGAAGTGTAAATTCTTGGACCAACCGCATACCCATTATTAATCGCATCACGAAGTGAAATATTTACTCCGCTGCCTCCCAAATCTCTCACAGTAGTAAAACCTGACATCAGGGTAATATTGGCATATTTTGCAGCCCTATAAGCTACATCGGCATCGTTTAAAGTAAATCGTTGTATATAACTATTAGGACTAGTCTGACTTTCAACATGGACATGCATATCCATTAGCCCCGGTAAAACTGTTTTACCCGAAAGATCCAATAATTGATCAGATTCTCCCGGTTTCATAAAACCTGATCGGACTTCCACTATTTTATCTCCATCTACCACAATTGTCATTTTGTCTTGGGCCTTGCTTCTTTTACCATCTATTAGCTTTCCGCAATGTATTATCGTTCTTTGAGCAAACGACAAATTCACAAAAAATAAAGCAATCAAGAACAAAGTAAATTTTGTACATTTCACCATCATTAACTTTTTAATAGGTTAAAAAGGCAAAATATAGGAATTTATTCGGGATAAACACAAAATAGTTGCAGCTATTCTTATCATGAGGATAATGTAGTGTTCGACTTAATTTCTTGGTCAATTACCAAAAGACCATTCCTCCAATGAGGACATATTTATCATTATTTAAAAACTCCATTTAGTTTCTATAAAAAAAAAA
>NZ_SMMB01000680.1 GCF_009711365.1 Xanthovirga aplysinae
TTTAATCCAATTGCCTAGACCTAATTCTTCCAAATGTTGTCGTTGTGCAATAACCTGAGCTTTATTTAACTCTCGGACACCTCCTGTTGCGGCTTCACCAATAACAGTTCGAATCGGCCGTTCACCGGCAGGCATGTCTACTAGTTTTTTTATGGCATCCGCAATCCAAATTGGGCCAGGAGCGCTGTCAGCTGTAATGAGCTTCATCATTTTACCAAACATAACTTCCTTGGCTTTGTTGAATTCAGCATATTCCTCCTCAATCTCAGAATTATCAGGAGCAGCAAATTTACCCATTATTTCCGTGTTAAATGCACCTGGTTCAATAATGACGGATTCAATTCCATGTGACTCTAATTCATAATTAAGGCCTTCTGCAATTGATTCTACTGCCCATTTTGTTGAATTATATATGCCATGAAAAGGTAAATAGGTTCTCCCTCCAACGCTCGAAACTTGAATTAGTAATCCTGATTTACGCTTACGCATACTTGGTAAAACAGCCTGGAGAACACGTAAAGAACCAAATACATTGGTATTATACATGGCCTCAATTTGATCTATAGAATATGCCTCCATTGGACCAAGACCCACGATAGCTGCATTGTTTACAACCACATCTAGATGTCCTGCCTCTATAAGAATTGAGGATATTGCCTGATTGACAGATTGGTCATCTGACACATCAAGCTCTACCACTTTAATGTTAAGATCTCGCTCATTCGCCCAGTGTTCAAGATTTTGAACAGCATCAGCATTTTTTCCATGGACACCTCTTGTGGTAGCAAATACCTGATGTCCATCTTCGGCAAGCTTTTCTGCAGTTTTTCTACCAAAACCTGAAGTTGCTCCTGTGATTAAAACGTTCAATCGATTACTCATTTTATTGGATTTTTGTAAAAAAGTATAATTAAAAAGGGTTATTCTCTATAGTTTGGGTTTTTTAGGTTGGTTGTCCTTCGGTATTTAATGAAGCCAAAGTCGTGAGAATTTCCCAAGGCTCCGCTCGCTTGGTATAATCTGGATTTACAAATGCAAGTTTGACTATTCCCTCTGTGTTCACTACATAGGTAGCCGGAATGGGTAACTCATGTTTTTCTGTTCCATTATATTCCGAAAAATCCAATCCCCATTCGCTTTTTGAAATGTCAACCACCTCTTTGGGAACTTCAAAAAGCAATCCCATACTTCTTGCAACATCATTATTGTTATCGCTTAATACTGGGAATTTGAGTTCATTCTTTTCTTGTGTTGACAATGAATCATCTGGTTTTTCTGGTGAAATTGCTATAAGTGTAGCGTTGTTCTTTTTATACTCCGGTACTAGAGTTTGAAGTGCTCTTAACTCCAAATTACAATATGGGCACCATCCACCCCGGTAAAAACTGATAACAAGGGAACCTTGTTCTAATAGCTTATCGGATGAAATTTTTTCGCCCTTCGCATCAGTCAAAGTAAAGGGTGGCATTTTATCTCCAACCTTTAAAGCATTCTTTTCAATTTTGTCAAGCTCTAAATCTTCTACTCCTTTAAATAAAGTCTCTAAAACATGAGGTTTCATCTGTGGAAAAGCTTCTGCTTGGAAGCTCTTGATATTTTCTGCCAATTTACTTTTCATTATACTTTATATTTTTTCAGAACAGTCGTTCTGAAATTGAATAAAAAAAATTTATTTTAGAATTGCCCCCATTGTGGTATCCATTATGTTATTCAATGACCTTTTAGTAGGGTTGGTTTTTCCGACAATCATTAGACCTTCCAAGAAGCACATTAAATAATCTGCAAGTATTTCACAATCTTTTTCCGTTGAAATCTCGCCATTTTTCTGCGCTGCAACTAAACAGGCGTGAAATAAGTTTTTTTGTCCATAGAGTTCTTTATTTACGATTTTATTTATTTTCTCATCGAGAAGATGTTTTTCTACTGTTGTATTTACCAACAGACATCCGTCAAATTCTCCAGAGGTTGCATATTCAATTCTATTTTTAATAAAAGCTTTAATATTTCCAATGCCGAGAGGTTCTTCTTTTAAGATGTCCATTAGATATTTAGTAGATGTATTTACATAATGATCAATACACGCAAGAAAAAGGCCTTCTTTATTTTCAAATTCACCATACATACTATGCTTGTTTAAGCCTGTTGCGTTAACAAGATCACTGATGGATGTATTTTTAAAACCTCTTTTCCAAAAAACCTTGGTAGCTGTATTTAAAACTTCCTCTTTACTATATTCTTTTGCCCGTGGCATTGGTGTTTGTTTTAGTAATCAAACGCTAATTAAGAACGATTGTTCTGTAATGTCAAATAAATTTTAAAAAAATATTTAAGTACTACCATTATTTTAATCTAAAAATGGAGTCTAATACAGAGTCCCGTTAATTAATACTACCCCCGTCTAGGGGTTTATGCTTTCATTGGGTTTTATTTATATGGGGTAAAAGAAGGATGGGTATATTAGAGGGATGAGAGAATAGTTCTTTATATAAATTAGTATTTTTGGCCCCTGATGACAGCTACCCTTCTACTGGGCCTGGTAACTAGGGGCCAAGGGACCTACAGTTTTGTCCCTTATACATTCAATAGAAATAATAGTACTTATTTATCTATTCTGGTTAATTGAAGTATAATTGCAATTGGTATAGCTATGTTGTGTTCTGGTTTTACAGAAAAGCTTTTATAAAAGTACTAGGCAACTTCGGGGGTATGTTAAGTTATGCTTAATTTGGAGGATCAATTTTGGGTGGAATGCTAGGGTGTCTATTTGGAATGATTCTAGGAGTTATAGGTGTTAGGACAAATTGGAGAAAGCTAAATAATAATTAGCTAACATGTTTGCCAACAATGGCGAGCCGCCATGCTTTGCCAACGCGCAAAACCCGACGCTAAGAAAGCACAGCAGCCAGCAGAGCCGGTAACGGCAAGAAGAAAAATGAAAATAATTATATCCGTAATAATTGCACTATCCTTAACAGGATGTTCAACTAAGGGGCAAGAAAGATTTGTAGATATTAATGACTCAAAATTTCATATTAAAGAATACGGTAAAGGTAGTCCCACAGTAATATTCGAAAATGGAATGGCTTCATCTATGGACACATGGAAAAGTATTCCTGATTCAATCTCAAGCATGTCAAATGTTTTAACTTATGATAGAGCAGGAGTAGGAAAATCTGATACAACCTTTACAGCACGTACTATACCTAATATGGTAAAAGAACTAAGACATATTCTTAAAAAAGAGAAAATACGGCCA
>NZ_SMMB01001063.1 GCF_009711365.1 Xanthovirga aplysinae
AAAACCAGCAAGATAATCTTGCTGGCTCCCCTTTTTCTCTAATTGATGTTATAAATAAACCTATTTGGTTAATAGCTCTAATACCCAAAGCTTTAATTTGGCTAATTTCAACTTTAACTCTAACATTAGTTTATACCTTTTATTCATTCAAATATTCAAATCTATGAAATTGACATAGCAGGTTTATTTATCGGCTCCTCACCTTTCTGCTGCATTTGTCCTGGACTATCATTTGCATCCAATTTAGCGATTAACATAGAATATTCCTCCTTTAGATCATCAAGTTTTTGTTGCTCTGGCCATTCTCTTTCTATTTCCTGATTCTTCAAGAATTCAAGGTCCTGTTTAGCTCCTGGAATGGAACGGTTTTCAAATCTATGAGCATCTTCTTCAATCTTACTTATCGCATTACGAACCAACGAGGCAAAAGCATTTAGTGAAGAATCCGCAGGTATTATACCTTCCTTATATTTATATCTAATACCTGTTTCTGGAGATTTTAATGAAAATTCTACTGTATTTTGCCCCCAATCCTTTTTTACAATGCCTTGCAGAGCAAAACCCAAATAACTACCTAATTCATGCTCACTTCCCAAAGGTGCCGATTGAATTAGTTCCATATTGATCCTTTTTAGGTGCTGCCCCACTTCCTCAAATTTCTCTATCGTATCTCCTTGCAAGCTCATGCCAGTAAAAGAAGATAGATTTAATTTTTCCTCTTTACCTTCCTTTGTTTTTGTCTTAAAATTGGAATGAATATACTTCAATTCCCTCTTCTTTATTTCTAAAGCTTTTTCAAAACTTGCGATCTCCCTTTGATACCTATCAATATTATGATCATGCCTTTTTATGTTATCATTAAATAACTTTTGTTTTCCTTCTAGCTCACCAACCTTCTTTTCTAACTTGACCTTTTTCAAGAGGTCATCGTTGCCGGAAAGCAAAGCTACATACTCAGCATAGTTCATTCCGCTCTCATCATCTCCGGCTCCTTCATCTATTCTTCTCCCCACTGAACCATCCTTTATTTGGTCTATGATATTCTGCTTGTTGCGAAGTAATTCATATTGAAATGCATCTAGGGTGCGCTCTGTAGCGTACATGAACACATCTACACTATTTTTATTATGTTCCTTTGCAAACCAGTTTTTTTGACGAACACCCCTGCCATTTCTTTGTTCCATGTCAGCAGGCCTCCAGGGAATATCCACATGGTGCAGAGCTGCACAACGTTCTTGAACATTTACCCCCGTCCCCATTTTTTCCGTGGAGCCAAGAAGAATTCGCTTTTCCCCTGCATTCATCTGTCTGAAAAGCTCTTGTTTCCGCTTATCGCTGTTATAATCATGGATGAAGGCGATATCCTCTGCCTTAACACCATGTTCAATAAGTTTTCTCTTAATCTCCGCATAGACGTTAAATCTACCATCATCATTCGGCACTCCAATATCAGAGAAAATTAACTGCGTTCCCCTATGCTCCTTTGTTTCCTCATAAATCTTAGCAACATTATTTGAAATAATAGACAGCTTATTATTAGGATCATCTTCCGCACCCTCACCTACCAACCATGTCAAAACACTCATTTTGCGACTTTGATTAGTAGCAATAAGCATCTTAGCTTTATCGCTACTAGTTTGTACATAACTGATAAGTTCCTCATTGAATGCCTTCTGTTCTGGTGTTGAAGGAATGGTAATCATTTGGAAATTACCATTGGGTTTATCCAAGGTCAAATTCTTATCATTGCGAATATCCGCAATCTCAGAATAGAGAGCTGCAAGCTCTGGCACCTTAATAAAGCTTCTGAATCGTTCTTTTCTTTTCAGTTCATTAGTGACGGAGAACTCAAAATCACTAGACTTCTCAGCATATGATGCAGCCCAGGAATCAAAAGTTTCCATTTTCATTTCCTTTAACTTTTGCGGTCGTAGGTATTTGAAAAGTAAGAACAACTCCACTAAGGAATTGGAGATAGTGGTTCCGGACAAAAACGTAACTCCCTTATCCCCTCCCTTACGTTCTTGAATATCACGAATAGCAGTTAAAAGGTTATTTGCTTTTTGACTTCCGGTGGGATCACCAAGCCCTGCAACCCTACTATGCCTTGTGGTGTACCATAGGTTTTTAAACTTCTGAGATTCATCTACAAACAAATGATCGGTACCTATTTCTCTAAAGGTCGGCAACCCTTCATCCTTAGCCATGCTTTTTTGTAAATACTCTAATTCCCCTTCAAGCTTTTCCTTTCTTTTTTCTAAACCTGTAAGGATTTGTTTACTGGCTCTGGTTCCGGTTTCATTCTCCATTCGAATAATCTCATCCTCCAGCTCCTTTATACCCTCCAGTAATAAACCTTCTTCTACTCCACGGTCTTGTGGAATTTTCCCGAACTGCTCATGTGTCATGATAACACAGTCATATTCATTATTAAGCATTTTTGCTAAAAATTCCTTTCTTCCCTCTTTTGTAAGATCATTTGGCCCTGGCACTAATAAATTTGCATTAGGGTAGAGTCTTTTGAACTCTTTTTCCATTTGACTTAAAGTAGCCTTCATAACCGTTATTAGAGGCTTCTTTGCCATTCCCAACTGTTTCATCTTCATTGCAGATGTAAACATGGTAATTGTTTTTCCAGAACCCACCATATGGTCTGCTATGCCTCCGTCATTTTGAGTTAGCATCCATACAGTATCCTTCTGGTGGTCATAAGGAATGATATCAGGATTAATATCATCAAAACTCAAATGTGAACCATCAAAGCTGGCAGGAACTGTAACCTGATTATCGTTATAGAGCTCAAGTAGAGATTCTTTTATCTTTTCCTGCTTTCTCCAGAAAACAGAAAACCGTTCCCTAACCTCATTTATCTTTGCATGTAGCCGTTGTGTTTCCTCCCTATGAACAAAAGTTTTTCCTTCCACATCACGAAAAGTTACATTAGGAAGGTTATGAGCAAAAGCACACTCAATAATGTCCCTTGCCCTAAAATGACCAATATTACCCCAGGTATCTTCCAGGCCTTGAGAAACAACACCTTCAAATTTGAATTTATCCTCCTTATGCTTGTAGTTAATTGTACAGTCCACAAAGCCTAAATCATCTTGGATAAAAGAGGTGTAAATACCTGTTGGTATCCAGCGCTCACCTAAATTCAAATCCAGCTCATCGGCTAATACATTTACCTTTACCTTTTCTAATTCCTCTTTATTAATCTGATAGTACCTGGTTCCCTTTAAGCTTTCATTGTCTTTTAACTTTTGAGAAATATTACCAGACAAATAGGAAGCTCGAACCTGGTATTCTTCTTCACCCTTAGAATTACTATTTGGATTTTTGAAGATAAGCCGCTTTTCATCGAGTAATACTTTTTCAATCTCAGGCCAATCACCTTTAGTAACCTTCTCTATCAAATTTGTATCAACCTTTCCCCTAAGATTAAGAGAATAAGCTAAAGCTTGATCTTCTGATAAAGGCTCATCTACTTCAATATGTTCCTGCTTTTCTGAAATATCCAGGATGGTAGCAACACCTTCAAATCTCTTTCTCCTATTGTTCCAGTTTTCCAGGCCAAGCAAAAGAAATGAACGTCCCATTATACTTCCCTCTTCCCTGTCCTTCAATAAATGGTCCCTATTTTCCCCTTCATGGAGAAAACCAATTTCAGCCACCGTATTCCAATACTCACGGTTTAAGGTTTTGCCATCCTCAATTGTATATTGGCCTTTCTCTTTGTTGGATAAAACAGATTGGTAAACATGATTTAAGACCAATAGCTTTGAAAGCTTATAATTCTCTTCCTGCTGCTTCAACCCTTCTCTAGCCTCTTCTAAAAAAGTATGAAACTCTTTTACATTAAATGTCCTTTGCTCCTGTTGATTAATTAAAGAAATAGTAATTTCTTCCTTTTCACTATCAAAACCAGAAACCAAAATTCTATGAAGGTCAGAGTTTTTAAAAAGTTCCTGGCCACTCTGAAGGTTACGCATAACCTCTAAGGTATTGGCCTGAGAATTATTTAGCTTCCCTCCTATTCTTCTTGTGACTTTTGGTTTGTTGTCTGCTAACTTTTTATCCTTAGAAGTTGAAGAACCATCAGGGGAAGAAATTAAAGGGCCTTTCTCCTTTAGCTTTTCATAGTAAGCCTTCCTTCTCCAAAAAATCTCATTGAATTGAGTATTGGTAAGGAAATCCTTCACAAAAGATTTCATGGCTAAAGGGTTTCCTTCCAGGGATGCAAGTCGCTGTTTGGTATTCAGGTCTGAAACACCTTTTGAACCTACCAATTCCCCTTCAACCTTCCAATGTTGATCAAGATCAGAAGATAGATAAGTTAATTTTATTGTAGTATCGACCCCTTGTTCTTTTTGCTCCTGAATTTTTGATTGCAAGGAATCTGACAAACCAAATTCCAACAAATCGAAAGTAGCGGTAAAATGATCCCGTACAGAAGCGTCCTTTAGATCCTCTAAAGTGATTGTAGGTATCTGCGAGTTTTTTTCTTCCTGTTTCTTCTCAGCAATTTCAAGCTTAGGCGTTTTTGGAAAATTTGAAAATAGGCCTAACTGTTGCTTTTTAAGCTGTTCCTCTTTTTTCCTTTTTAAATTATCTTCATGCTGTTTCCTTTCTTGCCAATATTTATTATTAAAATGGTGCTTTAAAAAACCCTTTAGGCCTTCCTCTGCATTGGGATATTTTTTATTTAAATCAGAAAATGAAGCCTCAAAAAAATGACTCCTAAACCCAGTCTTACTGGCCAAATCCCCCTGGATAGTGAAGTGCTGGATATCGACGGTCTTACTAAATGTAGTATTGTACTTTAATTCAATTGTAGTATCAAAACCTTTAATATTCTGTTCTAGAATTTTTGTTTCAAGGTCTGGAGGAAGGTCCAAATCCAATAAATTACACTTAAGTATATAGGAATCCCTCATGTTTTTACTGCTCAGTTCCGATAAGGAAATTTCAGGGATTGCTGGTTTAGAATTAATTGAATCTATCTTTTCCCCTGGTTTCTGAGAGGAAATCCCATGGGTCACTGAAGAAGCTAAATTTTCACCTTCAGCACTTAAATTAGTTTTTGGACTTTCTATTTCTGTCTTTTGATCATCCTTCGACAAACCGTTAATGTATTCCTCCAAAAGTTTACTGTGCTTCTTTGGGACAATCCAACCTGAAAAACGCTTCCCTTCTTCATCTCTTAGGTGTGAATTATATCCTAAGCTTTTTACCCCATGAGAAATAAAGTAGTCTTTTAAAGCCTTACCAGTTTCTATAGTTGTCCCCAAAACCACCAAAGATTTAGCACTATAATCTTTAATCGTTAAAGAAGAGGTTTCAGTAACCATTTCTTTTGAAACAGGCACTTCTTCCAGTTTAACCGTGGGACTAGGTGTTCTATCTTGAGGCTTATTTGAATCCAGATCCGGAAGCACTATTTTTCTTTCCTTATCAACTTGGACCTTGTTACCTTCTCCAAGGCTCATAACCACATTGGAAAAGTCTTCTTTAAATAGTTGCTTACGGTGAGGATATATATATTTATCAAAGAAACTTTGTTCATCTTTTAGGCCGAGCAAAGACGAAACCGGAAAGGCTGTATTACCTTTTACTATATATAGGGTTTCCTTATCAGAATCATTCTGATTTACATACAGCTCATGGCCGTTCCGTATCAGCTTTGAAACCAAATCCCTAAAATCTCTTTTTCCTGTTCCCAAATGCGCAACAAGCTCTTTGTCTAATTGAAGTTCATTGGGATTAGAAGGAGCCAAAGTAATTTTGCGATCCTCGGTGTAAAATTTACCATTTTTTATCCCTATTACTTTGTCACTAAAACGGGGGTCAAAATATGGCCGACCTTTAACCCGTAATTGGAAGAAGGACTTTTCCGATTCATAGCCCAAAAGATCACTTACAGATATACCTTTATTTTTATCCTCTGGGCTGATTATATTTAGGAGGTTTGAATCTTCCTTTTCGGTATTTACATAAACTTCATAGCCACCTTTCATAAGCCTGGTAACTGCTTCTCGAATGCTTGTGGGATTTTCCCCAATTAAATCCCCTATCTTCCTTTTTAGGCTTTTATCCTCTTCCTCCAATTCTAAGTTCGGATATTGAGAAAGATTTAAACTACTGTAAATAGCTTGGGTTACCTCATTAGCCAAACCATTCTCCTCTTTATACCTGGCACCTTTGACAGAAAGATTATCTCCCCGATAAGCCCCTCCCAATTCCATATTACCAAGAACCTGTTTTGGATTAACCACATAAAAGCTATTTACTGCCTTCTTTGTTTTTTCACCATTCTGTTTTGGCAGAACAATTTCTTTAGTATCAATAAATAGTCTATCATTAACCGTTAAACCTTTCTTCTTTTCATTTTTCTGAAGAAAGATAACATCCGTAGTTACCGATGTGCCGGCATCGGAAAAAACCTTATCATTAAGCCTAACGGCTCCCAGGAAATCATTCTTCTTAACTAACTCCTGCCTAACACTCCTATTCTTCTCACTATCCATTACTCCCGTGGAAGTAACATAGGCAATCACCCCACCATTTTTTAGCTTTTCCGATCCTTTTAAAAAGAAATAATTGTGGATCTTTTTTAAGCTTTGCCCATATACCCCTTTTCTTTTTCTATACTCCAGGTCCCGATTTATGGACACATCCCCAAATGGGATATTTGATATTACAAGATCAAATCCGCTATCAGATACGGTTTCAAAACCGTCTCGAATTACATTAACATCTGGTCTATTTAAGTAAATTTTCTCAAGGACCTTTGAGGATACAAAATCCTTTTCAACTGCCGTAAAAGAAAAGTTATCCCCCTTTAAACCATCTGGAAAATGCTCAAGAAATGCTCCCACCCCTGCTGCTGGTTCCAAAACCTTATTAAACTTGGTTCCGGATTTTTGAAGGGCTGCATAAATAGATTTGACAAGAACTTCAGGTGTGTAATAGGCCGTTAACACACTGCGCTTTGCTGAGTTAAGAATAAAGTCTGGGTTCCTTCCCTCTGCTTCAGCCACCTTTTTTATTTGCTGCTTTAATTCTTTGGTTTCTTCTTTAAATTTTTCAGGCTCAGATAAACTTAAAACTTCTTTAAAAGCTCCTAAACCGGTATACTGCTTTAGTAATTCAGGATCAGGGCTTTCAGATAAAATACTTTTTAGGATTTCGATATTGGTTAAAAATGCTTTTGACTTCTTCATTAAAAAA
>NZ_SMMB01000343.1 GCF_009711365.1 Xanthovirga aplysinae
ATTAAAAATACCTAACCGATTATTTATCATATGAAAGTAACTTTCATAAATTCTCCATGGTTCCTGCTCCGGGGCCAAATCATATAATGAAGAATTATAGGGTGGAACTTGAAGAAGCCCTTTTTCATGGGCGTTTTTCATTTCTTTACTAGTTTGTGAAGCAGATTCAACCCAAAAGTTCATATATTCTTGCTCAAAATCCACTCCCTCTTCTAATGCATTCCAAACTACTTTAATAAAAGGAAGAAGCACTGCCTTTTGTTGGTCCAGTTTTTCCTCAAATGCCTTTAGAGTTTCCTGTTTTCTATTCTCAATTTCATCGGCTTTGAGATTGATTCCATATGGAAAATAGGCCCTTGGAAACCAGTTTTCAAAATTTATTTGGAAGAACTGAATAACGTCCCCAATATTCAAACCCAGACCATAAGCAAATGCCAAATGCATTTGTATAGCTACCCCTAAAGCCTTTTCATAATTCCAAGATTCACTTTCATTTAGCACTGAAAGAACAACCCTTGAAGAATCTTCAAAATGCTTTTCAGAAATGAATAAACCTACCTCACCACCATAACGCGCTATTTCCGGCTCATACTCAACAAACTTGATTGAATTATTTGGAAAAAGATCCTGAGACTTCCCCCAAATGTCTTTATCTCTCTGGGAGGGATATTCATAATAATATGTGGAAAAAAATTGTTCCAAATAGGGCTTTAGCTTTGTTTGAAGAACAACCTTATTTCCTTTAAATCGCAACCGAATGTGTGGCCCCTTTTCCCAATAACGAATAAAAAAATATTGCTCCGCGAATCCATTTGAAATCACTTCTTCTACAAAAGGTTTTACGGCTTTCACCAAAAACTCTTCCCATGGTTCTGCATAATATAGGTGGGATGCCAGCCAGGCTTTATTTTCTTGTTGTTTCACTTAGATAAATTTATACTTCATTGATTAAAAAAACTCCATAAACTATTTTCCAAAAATGGGAAGGGAAGTAAAATACAACAACGGATTAACAGCTCCACTGTACCACAAATTCCGAAACAAGATCTTCTCCATTAAAAGACAATAATTCTTTAGAGGAAGGTGTCATTTCTTCTATTTTAATGGATGCTGGTGCTTTTCCAATCATCCTCCCAAATAAACGTACAAGTAAAGAATTATTGAAGTTTATATATTGGGGTTTATAATCATCCCTCCC
>NZ_SMMB01001191.1 GCF_009711365.1 Xanthovirga aplysinae
TTCATTTTGTCTTGATACAAAACGAACCAAGAAATCAAGAACTCCCCTTTAGGAGTCCTGAAGTCCTTTGAAATCAATCATTTTCTGAAGAATTCAAAAAGCTTACCCCCGCAAGACTACACATACCCCGCTTTTGATTCACCCACCCTCCTTTATGAAAATATACCATCTCATAAAATCCTCAAGTTCTCTTACGAGGAAGCTATTAGGAACCCAAAATCTATCCTTTAACAACATGGGAACTTTAATTTTTCAATGGTTCCTTAGCCCATCTTAACAAATCCCTATAGCCCTAACATCTTCTTTAATTTCACTCCAATTCCCTTACTATTCTCCCCTACTTTTTCTTCCTCTTCAAACAAAATCCCTTTTACATTTAAATGATGACCGATTTGTTCTTTACCCACCTCTTGCTCAAATCCCACAATCTGACGTCGGTACTTACATAATTGACAATTCATATTGCCGGTTCCACTCTTGGCTTCTTCCAGACGTTCATCAAAAATGCGCAACAATAATTCATCGGTATTAAAACTATCTGTACATATTATTTTTGCCTTTTCATTAAGGAGGTGAAGGCTTGTTTGTTCGTAAATTCTTTCTAACAAGATACCCGTGAAAAAGAAGAAAGGAACAACAAAAATTCGATTAAAGGGAATCTGGCCCACCAAATCTAGTCCTTGCTTTACATCCGGATAAGCTGTACCAGAATAAGCCACGGTGCCAAATTTAAATCCCATACCTTCCCAAAGCATACTCATCAATTTATGGGCATCAGAATTGGCATCAGGATCGGTAGTTCCCCTACCAATTACCAATAGACAATCTTGGGAAAAGTCATTGCTCCCTTCCTGCAGCTGGGCTTGTTCTAAAATTCGCTTTTTAGCCAATTCTAACAAAGAGGCATGGACTCCTATTGGACTCCCCATTTTAATTTGGAGATCCTTATAATAACTTTGAATAGTGTTCAGCTCATAAGGAATATCATTTTTGGCATGAGCCCCAGCAAATAGGATTACAGGAAGGGCCAATATTTCCCTCACACCTCTTCGATACAGGCGTTCCACAGCAGCTTCATAAAGAGGGTGATTAAATTCCAAAAAACCATAATCTACCTCATAAGTGGAATATCTTTGGGTAAGGATTTTAACCAGATTCTTAAAAGCAGCTGTACCCGTAGCTTTTCGACTTCCATGACCACAAAGTAATATGCCCTTTTTACTCATTATACGATTGGTTTTGCATTTTTTCCAATAATAAAGATTACGGGCAAGGCCAGGTTCACTGATAAAATACCTTCTGGTGCTTCTGTAATTGGGCAAGATACCCAGGCTTCTTCTTCCCTCCCTACATTAGAAACAGCCGTAATGAAAATGGAATCATCCACGTATGGACTAAATCGTTGGCAAATTTTCTTTAGAGAAGTAAACCCCATATACATGACGAGGTTAGCACCTTGTGCCATCATTTCTCCCAAAGCATTCAGCTGTTCATCTGAATAATCAGCCGTATGGGCCGTACAAAATACAAAGGAACTGGACCGCAATCGTTCCGTGAGTGGAATGTTTAAAGAACATGCTGCCGCCAAACCTGCGGTTATCCCAGGAATAACTTCACAGGGTAAGCCTTTATCCTTCATATAACGAACTTCCTCTGCCGCTCGGCCATACACATAAGGATCTCCGGATTTCAACCGTACAACATGTTTACCTTCCCTATAGCTTTCCTCCATTGACTGGTTAATTTCAGCCTGGCGTTCAACTGGATTTCGCCCGTCCCCAAACTTCTTACCCACATATATCTTCTCTGCTTTTTCATTCAGATTAAGGATTGCGGCAGAAACAAGGTTATCATAGAAAATGATATCCGCTTCAAGAATAAGGCGATGTGCTTTTATGGTGAGTAAGTCCGGATCACCTGGGCCTGCTCCCACTATATTTATTTTTCTTGTTTTCAAGCCTAAAAAATTTAAAATAAATTGCGCTTTTTCTTTCGAGTTCTTCCCCTTTACCTCAACAACTTCATATCCCTTTTCACTATAATTTTGGTAAATCAAATCTCCTAAATGCAGGGCCTCCTCTAAACTTTGAGGCCTTTGAGGATCATTTCTATACCAACTACCATTTGGTTTTAACCAAAAAACAGTTTTTTCATAATTCCGAAACTCTTCAAAGCTTATCTCTAGGTCTTTGGCATAATACCTTTGATAGGCTTCCAAATCAAGTATTCCTCTATCATGAAAAAGAAAGCAGGAAGAATGGGTAATCTGAAAATTATTATTAAAAGCTTCTTTTGCCAAAACTGCAAACCGCTCAAAATCTTCCCATGGTAAGCCATTCCCTCCACTGTTCTGCTCCTTCTGAATTATCTTTCTGTGAACCTCTTCAGCTTTTCCAAACCCCATTCTTTCAAGCTGATTAATTAAAGTAGTTTTTCCACTACCCGGCCCACCAGTGATAATAATATGTTTTTGATCTTCATTCATAAATTCCACACAAAATCAGACACAACGCTACAAAAGGGTATTTAAGGTTGTATCATGTCCCTACGAAACAAATTGTATCAACACAATAAGTGCTACCATCAGCAGGCTTACCCCATGATTGGTTCTTACCGTAATTATTAAATCCTTTTTGGTTAATCTCTTCTCTGTTTCCCCGATAAAAGGCTTATTGACAAGCTGGCCATGGTAGTAATTGGGGCCTCCAAACCGAGCATTTAAAACTCCTGCTAATGCAGCTTCTGGATAGGCGGCATTGGGGCTACTATGGGCCTGACCAAAACGTAACATATAAACTAAGCCCCTTCTTGAAACATTAAGGATAACGATCAGTAATCCCGTCAAACGAGCCGGGATAAAATTGACAACATCATCAAGACGGGCAGCAAATTTGCCAAAGTCAATGTAGCGTCTATTTTTATATCCAATCATACTATCCAAAGTATTGACCATTTTATAAGCCATCATAGCAGGAAGCCCTCCTATTGCCAACCAAAACAAAGGAGCCACCACACCATCGCTTAGATTCTCCGAAAGTGTTTCCAAAGTAGCCCTCTTTACCTGTTGTTCACTCAACTTTTGAGTTTCCCTTCCCACAATCCAGCTCAACCTTTCCCTTCCTTGATCTAACCCCATTTCCAGAGCCTTCCAAACGGCCTTTCCTTCATCAATCAAGCAGCGATTTGCCAAGCAAAAATAAACACCCACTATTTCCACCACATAGTAAGCATATAGGTGCAACTTCTTTGCTAAAAAAAGTATGCCCCAACTCATGGTAAAAGTTAATCCCACTAAAAAGAGAGAAAGCATCATTCCCTTCCAAAAACGTTTATTGTCTCTGTTCCACTTTTTCTCTCCCCATCTAATGGCTTTACCCATAGCGCTTACGGGGTGAGGCCAATGATAGGGATCTCCAAAGATGAGGTCTAATATGTAAGCTATTGCTACCGTCATGGATTAAGGTTAACAAGATTATTCAAATTATAAGATTAGGAATAGATCGAAAATGGAAATAAATACCATCCATTGTCTATGCTTATGGATCTTTTCTAATCAATAATTTTAAAGGTTTTACTTTCAGTTTTCTCAAAGATTGAACTATAAACTTTTAGTCCTTCCAACAATAAGCGATTATTTTCTGGAGATTGTACTGACACCCTTATGTATTGTTCATTCAGTCCTACAAAATTAGAAGCATCCCGAATTAGAATTGCATAATTATGCAGCAAGAATTGCTTTAACTCCTTTGCTTTTCCTTTTTTTAACTTTAGCAGAAAATAATGGGTGCAAGTTGGGAGTACTTCCAATATTTTCAATTTCCTCAATTCGCCTATAATCTCATCTCTCCACTGATGCAATAATTTATAATCAGGTAATAATTCTCCAAAATGTGAAAGAATGTATTCCCCAGCATGTAAAGCTAAGGCATTGACTGACCAAGGCTCCATTTTTTGCCCTAAGTGCTCAATTATTTCCGGTGCGGCTAAAATATATCCCAAACGAATTCCAGGAACGGAAAATGTTTTGGTCAGGGACTTCACCACGATCAAATTTCTTTGGTCCTCCAAAAAAGGGACTACCGACTCTTCCCTTTCAGCAAAATCCATATAAGCTTCATCTACCACTATCAAAGCCTCCTGATTTTTAGCAGCAAATGAAAGTAGTTGTTGCACAGAAATTAACTTTCCATCGGGATTATTGGGATTTCCGATAAACAAGAGCTCCTTTTTAAATGGAAAATGTCTTTGCTCAAAAGGAACCCGTAAAGTACTCACCTTTAAACCAGCAGACAGACAGGCATCAGCATATTCCGCAAAAGAAGGCGCAAAAACTACAGCTTGCCTATCGGAAAAGGCCCTTGCTATCAAATAAAAGGCTGCTGTAGCCCCATTAGTCACCAACACCTTCCCATTTTGATGAAATTCCTCCAAACTCCTGCTGAGTGAATGAGCATCAGGTTCAGGATAGTGATCAATTGTGGTAATCTTCCCCTGTAAATATTCCTTAAGCCCTTCGTCTAAACCAAAAGGGGAAACATTAGAACTAAAATTTATCAATGATTTACCAATCTTTTGATCTTCATATAAGTAACCGTCATCTCCGTGTCCGTGCAGCATATCTAAGCATTTAAAAGATTAATCATATAGTCCAGGTCCAAATGCCTTCGAAGATGATCCGCAAGCTTGTCATATTGTTGTTGCTTAAAATCAGCCCAATTCAAGAGATCTTCAGACCTATTGCCTTTCTCTCTCAACAAATCGTCTAATACAACTGCATTATCCAATATTCCATGCAAATAGGTGCCCCAACACTGATCACTTAGCCAACAACCATCAGTGGTTCCATCCTGAAAATAGATCAAGGGATTTCCGCTACCAATCGTTTTTCCCATATGGACCTCATACCCTTTACAAGGAGTATCCAAGTCCCTATAAAGGAAAGTTCGTTCCACGGTTTGCTTTTCTTTTTCCAAAATGGTGTTTACTGGTAAAAGGCCCAAACCAGGATACCTTACCATTTCAGACTCCACCTGGTAAGGGTCCTCTATCCAACTCCCCATCATTTGGTAACCGCCGCAAATGCCAATTACTTTCTTTCCTGCCTTATGAGCATGTAATATAACCTCAGCAATCCCCTTTCTCCTAAGAAAATGAAGGTCTGCAATAGTGCTTTTCGTCCCTGGAAGGATCAAAATATCGGATGCAGCCAGTTCCTCTTTATCATGGCTATAAAAAAGATGCACTCTTTCGTCTCTCTCCAACCGGCTAAAATCCGTAAAGTTGGAAATATGGGGAAGCAGCACCACACCTATGTTAAGACGTTTTTCCACCGCCTTGCTAAATTTCTTTTTAAGCGAAACTGAATCTTCCTCCTCTATAAAAATATCTTTAAAATATGGAAGTAATCCAACAACTGGAATACCAGTCAAATCTTTAATCAAATTTTTACCTTCCTCAAAAAGGCTAGCATCCCCCCTAAATTTATTGATAATGATCCCTTTGATGTGTTTCCGTTCTTCGGGGTTTAGTAATTGAATACTCCCATAGACACTGGCGAACACTCCCCCCTTATCAATATCAGCCACTAAATAGACATCGGCCCCGGCGGCCATTGCCATACGCATATTGGAAATATCCCTTTTCTTTAGGTTTAATTCGGAAATACTTCCTGCCCCTTCCATAACAATAGGAGAATACTTCTCATGAAGTCGTTGAAAAGCGGCTTTAGCTTCTTCAAATAACTTTTCCTTATTGTTCCCTAAAAAATATTCCCTGGCAGATTGATTCCCTACTGGCTTTCCATTTAAAACAATCTGAGAAGATTTTTCCGAATTAGGTTTCAATAAGACAGGGTTCATGTCCGTATGAGAAGGAATGTTACAGGCTTCAGCTTGCACTGCCTGAGCACGTCCCAACTCTAGCCCTTCAGGAGTGACATAACTATTTAAAGACATGTTTTGAGCCTTAAAGGGCGCAGGTTGGTACCCCTCCTGTTTCAAAACACGACAAAAAGCAGTTGCCAGGACACTTTTTCCTACATCTGAAGCGGTCCCGACGAACATGACGGGCTTGAATTTATTCATTTTTAATTTTGGTTGATAAAAATCCTACATAGAGGCTCTTTTGGTCTCCAACTTAATGTTTTAGGCACCTATTTAGGTAATCTTATAGCTATTGGTTATCAATTTCTCCTAAAAAATTGTCCTGGCATTTATATCAAAGGTTGGGTAAGACTCTCCATTTCTCTTCTAGGACTATTCCTTTTCCCCCTAAATCAATAATATTATTAGATACCCCAGCCTTTTTTCTTAAACCTGGCAAGATATTTCGCACATAATCTTCATGCAAAACTTCGGTCTCCCAAAATGTAGCGACCAGATATCGAGTTGACTCCTCTTCAGCCACCGAAAATTCACCTCCTAACATCCCATTAGCTATCTGCATAGCCGGTAGCCAAATGGATTGTTGTACCTTCTCAAACTGTTCCTGCCTATCCTTTATCACTTTGCAGTCTGCAATTCTTAAAAATTGAGCTTTTGAAATTACCTCATTTAAACTTTTCTCCATTCCAACCATAGGCATTTTACCATTGAAATAACTAACCGAAATATTACTGTAAAAATCAGCCTGTCTATTTCTTTCAAAAACTTCATCATGGAGGGTTTGCATAAAACGTTCAAGGGCTGATTTATTTTTCCAAAAAGAAATAATACACGCTTCATTTTCACGGTTTTTATTCCATCCCCCAACTTGCCCCATTAAGCCCTGACTTTGCCCTATTTTAATCCATTCTACCTGGGCTTCAGAAAATGATTCCTTTTTATCCTCCTCCACTTGACAAACAATCCATTTGACGTACATGTATTTTAATTTTTTATAATAAAACAACTCATTTTTCCATACCACACTATATGTATTCAAGAACTTCTATGAGGGCTCACATCATTCCGTTATACAATCGGCCTCCTGCCAGATTTCCTGCAACTGTTCTTTTATTTCTTCCGAAGGATTTTGCCACATGCCCCGGTTTATAGCTTCCAACATTCTTTCGGACATGTCCCTCAGCGCCCAAGGATTATGCTCCTCCAAAAAAGCTTTATTTTTTGGGTCGGTCAGATAGGCCTTACTCATGCCC
Organism: Xanthovirga aplysinae; assembly: GCF_009711365.1. GTDB lineage: Bacteria > Bacteroidota > Bacteroidia > Cytophagales > Cyclobacteriaceae > Xanthovirga > Xanthovirga aplysinae. The sequence continues at coordinate 7,136 of NZ_SMMB01001191.1, forward strand.
TCGTACATAAAATCCTCAATTTCGTTGGTAGTTGCATCCCAGGCAAAAAGATAATCCATGGTGGCAGCCTGTTCAAATGCTCCCTTATACCCGTGTTTGCGAATACTTTCTATCCATTTTGGATTTACTGCTCGTGATCGGTAAACTTTTAATAGCTCCTCCTTCAAGGATTTTACTTTGGGCTGTTCAATTTTACTATTATCGCCAAAGTATAAAGCAGGTTTTTCCCCTCTTTCCACGCTTACAGCGGCAGAAAGACCGCCTTGAAATTGATAATAATCATCACTATCCAATATATCATGCTCCCTGTTATCCTGATTATGCATAACAATTTGCATGTCTTTCAGTCTCCTACGGAAAGCCTCATGTGCGCTGACTCCCTTTTGGTCTGATCCATAGGCATAACTACTCCAATTAATATAAACATTAGCCAGATCACGTTCGTCTTTCCAGTTCTTTTCATCAATCAAAGCCTGTAATCCCGCCCCATAAGCTCCAGGTTTAGACCCAAATACCCTAAAAAGGGAACGATCTTTTGCTTGTTGTTCTCCAATGCCTTTACCTTTCCACCAACTTTTTTCCTCAACAAACCGCTTACGAATGGGGTTATCATCAAAATCTTCGTCCAGATGGGCCACCTTCTCTACTGCAGCCTGAAAAAGATTAATCAAATCAGGGAAAGCGTCCCTAAAAAAACCTGAGATTCGGAGGGTTACATCCACCCTTGGGCGGCCCAACTGCATGAGGGAAATCACCTCAAAATCCACCACCCTACGATTCATTTTTTGCCAAACAGGACGAACACCTATTAAGGCCATTGCCTGGGCCAAATCGTCTCCTCCTGTTCGCATGGTAGACGTTCCCCAAGTACTAATACCGATCGTTTCTGGATATTCTCCATGCTCTTGTAAATAGCGTTCAATAATTAGAGAAGCCGAACGCTCGCCAATTTTCCAGGCCGCCTGAGTTGGGACCGTACGAGTATCAACTGAATAAAAATTTCTTCCAGTAGGCAGAATATCAGCTCTGCCACGAGTAGGAGCCCCTGAAGGACCAGAAGGAACAAAAGCTCCTGATAACCCCTTTATAAGGTTTTTTATTTCCTCATCTGTTGCGAGGATTTTAGGCAAAGTGTAATTCAGAATACAAGCTTTTACCTCATCCAAAGCATTTCCTTTTCCTGGAGCATCTCCGGTTTCAACTAATTGCCGAACCCATACACGGGCTTTTTCCTCCAGCCAGGTCAGCCACTTTCCTGCATTCCTAAAAGAAGTACCCTCTGCCTCCACTTCGATACTATCTGTTGGGGGAATTAAGACGGGGTCTTCCATAGTCCCATATTCCAATGCCAAAGCATGAATTAAACCTTTGCTTTCCAACAATGGACTACGATGCAAAGCGATGAGCAAGTCAACTAGAGATTCTCCCTTGGGAGGAAGCCCATAAATATGCAAACCTTCCCTGATTTGAGCCTCTTTCAATTCACAAAGATATCCGTCTAATTTCATCAAGATATCGTCAGGATCGGAAGCATCCATATTCAAGTCCTGGTCTAGTTTTTCTTGTTGAACAAGACTTTGTATTTGCTGACGGATTACATCTGCCCGCTTTTGATCCAATTGGGCGGCATCGTAATACTCATCGACGAGATGTTCAAGTTTAATTAAACCACCGTAGGTTTCCGCCCTTGTCATAGGAGGCACCAAATGATCTAAAATAATAGCCTGGGTTCTTCTCTTTGCCTGTGCCCCTTCACCCGGATCATTGATTATAAAGGGGTAAAAATGAGGTATGGGAGCTAAAATATTAGTTGGAAAACAAGTTTCTTTACCTAAGGCCAGGCTTTTGCCAGGTAACCATTCCAAATTACCATGTTTTCCAATATGAACCACAGCATGAGCTTGGAACTGCTCTTGCAACCAGCAATAATAAGCCAAATATTGCCAGGTGGGAGGTAGATCCGGAGAGTGATAAATGGCCTGAGGATCCATATTAAAACCTCTTGCCGGTTGAATACTTACAAAAATATTTCCCGTTTGAAAACCTGGAATTATTATTCCCTCATCTGTAAAATAAGGGGAACCTTCTAATGAACCCCACTGCTGATTAATCTTTTGCAATAAGTCCTTCGGCCATTTTTGAAGCCAACTTTGGAAAATCTCTAATGAGCAAAGTAACTGATAAGGGCGTTGATAAGTGGTGCCAGAATCATTAGTCACCAAGTAAGTGAGCGTTTCCATGAGCTCCTTGGAATCTTCAGGAAATTGATCCCCACAATCATATCCACTATCTTTTAAAGATTGGAGAATGCGAATACAACTGGCAGGAGTGTCCAAACCTACTCCATTAGCCAGTCGACTATCCTTATTTGGATAATTGGGTAAAACAAGAGCAATGTGCTTTTTCCTGTTTTCCAATTCCTGTAAATTCACCCAATATTTTGAGGCCTTAACCACATGAACTATTCCTTCAAAGAAAGGACTATAACTAATTATATCACTGTCAGTTAAAGAATCTTTTCCAGAAGATTCTTTAAAAGAAATTGGTTTAGAAATAATTCGACCATCTACTTCCGGAAGCGCAATATTCATGGCTACATCTACCGGAGTAAGACCATAAGATCCTTCCTTCCAATCTTCATATGTATTAGAGGCAAGGATCGCCTGGATAACCGGTACATTCAAGCGATCAAAGAGTTGTTCGGTGGTAGTCTCTTCTCCAATATTCTTAATAGAAAAACCCGTGGTGTTTAAAATTACTGAAGGCTTAAGCGAAGACTTCAACTGCTTTTCCAATTGCCCTACCAAAGATTTATCACGTAGCCCCTGTATAAATAGAACTGGTGCAAAAAGCTTATTTTTTTGACAATGTTTTTGAAGCTCCTCAAAGACTGTCAAATTCCCAGACAAAAAGTGAGAGCGGTAGGCAATGATTGGTGAAAAGGAATAACCCTGTGGCATTAATTGAGCAATACCTTTTGCAAAAATTCCTTTTCCGGAAGTCCACCAAAAGAGCTCCGGAAACTCCTGTGGTGCATCCACTTCAAGTATTTTACCCAAAAAATGTTTACTCAAAAAACTCAAGCAAGCTTTCATATTATGAACACCACCAAGATCAAAATAACGACTCACCTGCTGTTGCACATGCAAAGGTTCGGAACTCATTTGCAATAATTCCGGATCGGGCTCAAAAGCCCCATGCATTAACAAAGGAATATTTCTTTCCCCACATAAATCCTTTAAAGCCTCTGCCAAATAAGCGTAATAGGAACGTCCACCCAACATCCTCACTACCACCAAACGAGCCTGAGAGATTACTTCCTCCAAATAGGTATCTATAGTGAGCTCCTTTTTGAGATATATCAGGTTGGCCATACGCAAAACAGGTAAATCTTCCTGTTCGTTCTTTAAGCTTGCATAAGCCTTATTCAAAGCAGCAATTTCCGTGTCGGCAGCTGTTAAAATGACAATATCACCAGCTGACTGTTCTATATGAAAAACACCCTCATCGTTGGGGTCCCAACCCCCGGGAATTGTTGCGATTAAATGCATTTAAAAAATTTTAAAGTTTTT
>NZ_SMMB01000765.1 GCF_009711365.1 Xanthovirga aplysinae
CCTTAATGCTGCATTGTAAAAGGTTTTTTTTATTTTCGCAATCAGGAATTCAGATAACGTTTGTAATGGATAAGATATTAGTTATTGGTGCATGTGGGCAATTGGGCTCTGAACTTACTTTAGAGTTACGCAAGATTTATGGGGAAGCTAATGTGATTGCTTCGGATATTAACTTGCCCAAGAATGAGTTGGCTGATGGGGTGTTTGAGACCTTGGATGTTATGGATGCTCGTCGTTTGGGTGAGGTTGTAGACCATCATAATATCACTCAAATTTATCATTTAGCGGCAATTCTTTCGGCCGTTGGTGAAAAAAAGCCTGATTTTGCCTGGCGATTGAATATGGAGGGGTTAATGAATGTCTTGCAATTAGCAAAGGAAAAAAAACTCCATAAAGTGTATTGGCCTAGCTCCATTGCAGTATTTGGACCGGGAACTCCGAAACAGCTAACTCCTCAGGATTGTGTTATGGATCCAAATACAGTATATGGAATTAGTAAGTTAGCCGGGGAAAGGTGGTGTCAGTATTATTTTGAGAAATTTGGGGTGGATGTACGTAGCTTAAGGTATCCTGGACTTATTGGTTATAAAGCATTACCTGGTGGAGGTACCACAGACTATGCTGTTGATATTTTTTATAAAGCCCTTGAGGGAGAAAGATTTGAATGTTTTTTGGAAAAAGGCTCCTACTTGCCGATGATGTATATGCCTGATGCTATAAAAGCAACCATCGACTTAATGGAATCGGATGCTGCTAAGGTAAAAGTTCGTTCAAGTTACAATCTTGCTGCCATTAGCTTTGCGCCAGAAGATGTGGTTGAATCGGTGAGACAACATATTCCTGATTTAGAAGTAATTTATAAACCTGATTTCAGACAAACCATAGCAGATTCTTGGCCAGATAGTATCGATGATTCACGAGCACGTTCTGATTGGGGTTGGCAACATGCCTTTGACCTTGATAAAATGACCGCGGACATTTTTAAACATTTACCTGCACTTATTGAATAGGGTAGAAACACTAAAAATGGGTAATTCTATCTTGAATTTTGTTCGTTTTCTAATTTTTTTTGAAGCTATCTTTGATTAAGTAGTTGGAAAAAAGAAGGAAAGCTTAATTTAATTTTTAGCTTTGAAAGATCGGATGAAGGGGGGAATAAAGACTTTTTTGAGACATTTGGAAAGCTTCTCCTAATTATATTGATAATTTTCAGGGCATCAAATTAAAAGTTCGCTATATTAGAGGGCTTATTTTTGTGATTGAAACACCAGCTATTATATTTGGATAAAATTTGAATTTTACCAATGGGAGAATTTGAAAATATTGATTTAGTTGTAAAGGAAGGTATATTAATACTAACTATAAACCGTCCGGATAAGATGAATGCCCTGAATGTGGCAACGGTAGAAGAGATTCGGACAGCATTTCGTAGGGTTTACGATGATAATGAAATTAAGGGAGTTATAGTTACCGGGGAAGGTCCTAAAGCTTTTGTGGCAGGAGCTGATATTTCAGAAATTGCTGCCCTGAATGAAATGAATGGGCGGAAGTTTTCTGAAAATGGTCAGGAGGTTTTTGCCTTAATTGAAAATTGTCATAAACCGGTGTTGGCTGCTATAAATGGCTATGCCCTTGGAGGAGGTTGTGAACTGGCTATGGCCTGTCATATTCGAATTGCTTCTTCCAATGCTAAATTTGGCTTGCCGGAAGTTAGTTTAGGCATTATTCCCGGATATGGAGGTACTCAACGCTTGACGCAGTTAGTTGGTAAAGGAAAGGCAATGGAATTGATGATGACCGGAGATATGATCTCAGCGGAAGAAGCCAGATCGTTAGGTCTTGTAAATCATGTGGCCACTACTCAAGATGAATTGCTACCAACTTGTGAAGCCATGTTGCATAAAATTATTGCAAAAGCGCCATTGGCCATAGGTATGGTGGTAAGTTGTGCAAATGCAGTGTATACCCCTGGTGAAAATGGTTTCCAAACGGAAGCTAACTCATTTGGAAGTTGCTGTAAAACAGAAGATTTCAAAGAAGGAACTGCAGCATTTCTTGAAAAACGTACACCAAACTTTAAAGGAGAGTAATTTACTCTCCTCATTTTTTTATATCACTTCACTTTTCATTTATCCCGTATAGGTCTGTTCAAGACTTTTCAATTAAATTGTTCGGGGCTTCTTTCATTAGTTTTTACTTTTAGGCGGTGATATGAACCCACTAAAAAAACTAGCTGGTCAGACGGCGATTTATGGTGTCAGCAGTATTGTTGGAAGATTTTTAACCTATTTACTGACCCCTTTTCTTACGAAGATATTCATTTCGGGAGAATATGGAATTGTTTCCCAAATTTATGCCTATGTCGCTATTTTAAATGTAGTGTATACTTTTGGAATGGAAACGGCCTATTTCCGTTTTTCCTATAAATTGAAAGACGAGAGAGTGTATCATCAAACATTGACTGCCATTTTGGTGGTGGGAGGGTGTTTGTCAGCCTTGATTTATTTCAACTCCGCTTTTCTCGCCACCCTATTGGACATCCCTGATAAATCCCACATTATACGTTGGGTAGCGCTAATTCTCTTTATGGATGGGGTAGTGGCTATTCCATTTGCCAGATTGAGATATGAGGGAAGGGCAAAGAAATTTGCAACCCTAAAATTAATAGCCATATTTCTTCAAACGTCCCTAACGATTTTTTTACTGTATATTCCAAAAATCCTTAATTCTGGAATTCCAATATGGTTGCAATCTTTAATAGAAGTATTCCAGGTAGAGGGTTGGGGAGTTGAATATGTTTTTGTGGCTAATTTGGTTAGCAGTTTGTTTACCTTTTTGCTTTTAAGCCAATATTTGCTGAAGCTTCGTCCTCAGGTTAGTTGGGTTTATTTTAAGCCCATGCTTCTTTATGGGTTTCCCATATTATTGACAGGCCTTACAGGAATGCTTAACGATCAGTTTGCCACAGCTTTCTTTCCCTATTTGCTTCCAGAAGGCTTTTATCCTGGGAAAAGCACCTTGTCAGCATTGGGTATTTACAGTGCAACGTTAAAACTCAGCATTTTTATGGCCTTGGCCGTTCAGGCATTTAGGTATGCTGGGGAGCCTTTTTTCTTTTCCCAGGCCGAAGAAAAAAATGCTCCGGAGCTTTTCTCCCGGATTATGCATTATTTTGTGATCTTTTGTGTGATAATTTTAGTAGGAGTCACTCTTAATGTAAATATAATAGCAGATGTCTTTTTGAAAAGAAAAGTTTATCACGAGGCGCTTTATTTGGTGCCTATCTTGTTATTCGGAAGACTCTTTTTTGGTATGTATGTGAATTTTTCTGTGTGGTTCAAATTGACAGATAAAACCTATTTTGGCACGATAATTTCTTCCATTGGAACCATCATTACTTTATTGGGGAATTTTCTATTAATTCCGGTTTTAGGATATACAGGTAGTGCTTTGGCCAGTCTGTTTTGTTTTTTCTTTATGGCAATAATTTGCTACCAAACGGGGAAAAAGCGGTTTCCAGTGCCTTATGATTTAAAAAGTATTGGTTTTTACTTGCTTTCTGCTTTGGGAATGATCGCTGTTTCCCAATTTATTAGAATTGAAAACATGTGGGTGGATAATTTATTAAGAGTAGTTTTTACCCTTTCCTATATTCTTATCATATTTCTAATTGAAAAAAGAAAACTGGCTGTCCAAAGCTTATAATATTCTTTAAATTTGCAGTTTTTAAAAACTAAATTAATGAAAGTTAAAATTATAAATAAATCCCGTCACCCCCTTCCCTCTTATC
>NZ_SMMB01000723.1 GCF_009711365.1 Xanthovirga aplysinae
TGTTAGCAATCAGTTAGCAGGTGTGTGCTTAAATATTGATTATCAATTCATATAGATTTAAAGAAATTTTTGCTGGTAAAGAGGGGATTTTTATTATCTTTAATTAGTTGTTAAGCCTTGCATATCTTAATTTGAGTATTAGGTATTGGTTATAAAGGGTTTAAAAAGCCATTGGCTGGTAAATTTTTTATTGCCCACTTCAATAAAATTTCAGAAGATGAAAAAAGGCAAATAATGATTAAAGAACGGAGAGATTATTTTCAAATATGGAGGAAAATAAGCGAAAAATATTGGTGGTGGATAATGATCACTACAATATGCGAGCCATTGTAAAATGCTTTAAAGATGATTTTCAAATTCTATATGGAACCAATGGACTACAGGGATTCGAAATTGCAATGAAAGAGCTTCCTGATATTATTATCATGGACTGGGAAATGCCCATAATGAATGGAATTGAAGCCATTATCAGACTTAAATCCGATCCTTTGACTCGAGAAATCCCTATTGTGATGGCTACTGGTGTTATGACTTCCTCACAAGATCTTAAAACGGCGCTGGAAGCAGGAGCTATAGACTTTATTAGGAAGCCCTTTGATGAATTGGAGCTGACTTCCAGGACCCTTGCGGCTCTGAGGCTGAGTCATTCTCACCAAAGGATTAAATTTCTTATGGCCAAGGAGAAGGAATTGTTACAAGAACAGCTTTCCCGCAAGGAAAGAGAACTCACCTTACAGGCCATTCAGATCAATGAAAAAAACCAGTTTCTTACTGAGGTTACCGAACAGATAGAGGGGCTGAGAAAACGTCTCGATGGTAGGGAGGATAATTTGCTGTTAAACATAAAAAAGAATCTACACTATCATATAGATGCCGATAAAGCTTGGGAAAATTTTCTACTTCATTTTGAAAGTGTGCATCCTCAATTTTTTAGTGGGCTGAAGCAGGAATTTCCAACTTTGACAAATAATGAATTGCGCTTAAGTGCTTATATAAAAATAGGGATGGATAACAAAGAGATGGCTCAAATTTCAGGCATAGGATTGGGTACTATCAAGAGCAACCTTAACCGTTTAAAAAAGAAGATGAACTTAGAAGCTAATGATAGTATTCGGGATTTTCTGATCCATTATGGACAGGATGATAAAAAGGAGCTGAGTTTTAATTCTTTTTTACCATTCTAACAGCTTGGATTCAAGCTTGCAAACGCTATTCTTATTATCCTACAAAGGTACCAGTATATTTATTTTAACTTCTTCATTTCAACAACGATTTCCTTCTCACTATTTGACAAAAAGAAAAGGAAAAACAAAGATGGAAAAAATATGGCCATGCATTTTTTGCCGGAAAAGGGCATACTTTGAATTCCTAATAAGATGAAACTTTCTGGTAAACGGAGGGACTAACTATGCAGATGGAAGAATTAATTGCTGCTTAAAGATCCTATTCATTCATTGTATGGTTTAATTCAAAACAGGATTTGAAAAGCCTTAGAGCATCATTCTAAAAAGAGTAGAACTTAAAATCATATTTTAAGTTTCTTGGACCAATTTAGGGGCATTTGTAGATAATACTAATGGAATAGTTTAAAAAACTAATAGAATAGTTTGCAAAACTAATTCATTAGGATTAACTTTATAAAAAAAAAAAGGAAAAAGATGAAAAAGTTAGGAGAAAGAGAAGAGCAAATAATGCAGGTGGTTTGGGAACTGAAAAAAGCTTTTGTAAAAGAGATTATTGCAGAATTACCCGATCCAAAACCGCATTATAATACGGTGGCCACAATGGTTCGTATTTTGGAAGATAAGGGCTTTCTAGAGCACGAATCTTTTGGGAAAACCTTTCGCTATTCACCCAAAGTATCCAGAGAAGAATATCAGCGACATGCTCTGGGTGGAATAGTGAAACAATATTTTAATAATTCCTATTCTAGAATGCTGGCTTTCTTTGCCAAGGAGGAAAAAATATCGGAAAAAGAAATGGAGAACATTTTAGAAATCATTAAATCTAAGCGGCCATGATGGGTTATATGTTTGAGGTAGCTATTTTGATAATTATCTGCCTTGTGTTTTATAGGTTATTGCTTCAAAAAGAAACGTTTTATCGACTAAATCGGTGGTACTTTATATTTTGTTTGCTTCTTGCCTTTGCATTACCCTTTGTGCCGGTGCCAAAGAAATTTTCCTGGCAGGGGAATACTTCTCTGATTAAAGAAATGCTTACAGTTTCCCCCAATTGGGTATCAAAGTCTTTTTCAAATAAAGAAGAATCTTCTACTGAGGAAGTTTTCAAAAAGAAAAAAAATAGTGCTAGACCGCAGGAAGGTGAAAATTTAACTAAACAAATTGAGCCTGAAGAAATCAAGAAGGGTAGGAAAGCAAATACGACAGGAGTAACACCAAAGAAAGGCATAAATCCAGCAATGGTATTTCAGTGGATCTTTTACCTTTATTTATTTGGAGTGGTAGTTTTTGCTTTAAATCTTCTGTTTCAGATTTTGGTGTTGGTATTTAAGTCCTATGGGAAAAATGTGATCGTTGATGGTAAATACAGAATTGTAGAGCTGAAAGGGGAAAAGGCTCCCAGTTCATTTGGTAATAGTATCTTCATTAATCCGGAAAAATATGATTGGGACACTTATAGTCAAATTTTAGCCCATGAAAAAATTCATGTAGACCAAAAGCATTCTCTTGACCTATTACTGGCTGAATTGGTGCTGGTATTTCAATGGTTCAATCCCTTCGCATGGATGTACCGCAAATCGCTAGAGCATAATCTGGAATATTTGACGGATTCCTCATTGCTTGTAGGGAGAACGGTAGAGAAAGAGAGTTACCAGTTAAGTTTGTTGAAAGTATCCGTTCCCCATTTCCCATTAGGGGTAAGTACAAATTATAATCAATCTTTTATAAAAAAGCGTATCACCATGATGAATAGCAAAAAATCCTCCCCTCATAGCGCCGGAAAGTATGCTTTTATTATTCCGGTTTTGACCGCTATGGTTTTTCTATTTAATGAGCCCTCAGAAGGGATGATAATGACCAATGATCCTGTTTTTGCCTCCCAACTAGAACCAAATGGGATTTTAGAGGAAACTGCAATAAACGTTCCTGCAGATACTGGAAATGAATCCACAATAAGAGAGGAGGTCAAGGAAGAGGTAAATGTAGAAGAACCGATAATGATTAAAGAGCAATTAAAGGAAGTAAATAAAGAGGTGGCCAAATGGGATAATAATGACTTTGAAGTCCAGTCGGAATATATTGAATCTCTAAAAGCTTTAGGTTATGATAGGTTAACCCTTGATGAATTAATCAGTTTAAAGAACGCTGATGTTGATGCGGATTACATTAAATCCTTACAAGCTTTGGGATATAAAGATTTGTCATTAAGTGAACTAATTAGTGCTGGACATGCGGGTATCAATGCAGAATACATTAGTTCAATGCAAATCTTAGGATTTAAAGAGTTGTCTATTAGGGATTTAATAAGAGCCAGCCATGCCGATAT
>NZ_SMMB01000101.1 GCF_009711365.1 Xanthovirga aplysinae
GCCGAAAGGGCATCACCATCCTGATCACCCACATTTCCTGTACCCGCAAGTGTGCTTACCTGACCGTCAACACTGATCTTCCTGATCTTGTGATTACCACCATCCGCTACATACACATTACCTCCTGGGTCAACTGCTACTCCATATGGTGTATTAAAACTAGCTGTAAGGGCATCACCATCCTGATCACCCTCAATTCCTGTCCCAGCCAGAGTACTCACTTGGCCGTCTACACTGATTTTTCTAATCTTTTGATTACCAAAATCCGCTACATAAACATTGCCCACTGCGTCCACCGCTACACCCGCTGGAGAATCAAAACTGGCCGAAAGGGCATCACCATCCTG
>NZ_SMMB01001219.1 GCF_009711365.1 Xanthovirga aplysinae
GTAGGAGAAGTAATGGAAAATTACTCATTAATTGTTAGTAGAAGAGAAGGGTTTAAATCTCACAATATTCTATTTAACATAATATAAATTATAGAACAACAAATACACTTTATAGGCTTAATCTGCTATAACTTATTTTATGTTAAATAGAATTCAGGCAAAAGTTCAAGCCCAACAAAACCTTCTACAATTTATGGCTCGTTATTTTCTCGTATTCGGGCCAATGGTTAGTTGGAATTTAAATACGCGATTCTCAGGCGTTAGAATTTGGTCTCTAAATTAGGAGCAACACTAAAAAAAGAAAGGCAGAACTATAAAATATAGCTCCGCCGATCAAGCAACTATTGGGGTTATTTTTTATACAAAATCTTTATCGTAAATGTCTTCCTTTTCTTCAACAAAATTTACCTTTGAACCAGGAGTTAGAATAAGGCTAGTGTCTTTGGATCTCACCCATTCTGTCTTTCTTAAAGTTTCTAACTTAATTCTTCCAATCAAATAATTAATTTTCGCCCCAGAAAACTTCTCTGAAATTTCTTCAAAGTCATCAAGATTAATTTTGGTTCCATTTGACCAACTTACATACACTTCAAAACTGATCTCATTACTAAATTGTAAAGAGGTATTTTGGTTGTGCTTTTTATATTCGTAACGGTAATTATAGGTTAAAGCGGAAATGTCGGAAAGAACTGCTGATCCTGTTGGATAACTTCCAGCACCCTTTCCTACAAATAATTGATGCTCCGAGAAAGCTCCTTCTACGGCCACACTGTTAAATTCATTTTCCACATTGAAAAGGTAATGGTCTTTGTCTACAAATTGCGGTGCGACAAAACCGAAAACCTTGTCCCCTATTTTACGGCATTTAGAAACTAACTTGATTTTGAGACCTTTTTCCTGAGCGAAAAGAATATCATGAGGGGAAATCTTATGAATTCCAAAATTTGCTATTTGTTCGGGTTTTACAAAAACACCAAAGGCATGGGCTAAAATAATGCAAAGTTTATATTTGGGATCAAAACCCTCAATATCAAGTGTAGGATCAGTTTCTGCAAACCCATTCTCTTGAGCCTCTTTTAAAGCACTTTCAAAGGCTTTATTTTCCTGAAAGATCTTGGAAAGAATGTAGTTGGTAGAACCGTTGAAAATCCCATCCATACCGTTTAGGAGATCATTATCATAGTACTCTTCCAGGTTTCTAATAATAGGAATACTTGCACAGCAAGACCCTTCATAAAGGAGGGGAACATTGTACTGATTCTGTAAGAAAATTAATTCCTTAAAATTTTCAGCTACCATTTTTTTATTGGCAGTAACTACCCCTTTGCCTTTTTGTAAAGCTTCTTTAACGATGTGATAAGCCGCTTCCGGATCATCAATTAGTTCAACAATGACATCAATTTTATCATCATTAAGCAATTCTTCTTTTTGAGTTGTGAAATAGGAAGATGGTAATTCCCTTTCTTTGGACGGATTTTTTATACAAATCTTTACGATTTCCGCTTCAAGGCCTTTGGTTTGTTCCAAAACATGGTAAAGTCCCTGGCCTACACAACCAAAACCAAAAACACCTAATCTGATTTTCTTTTTGGACATTTTATGCAACTCTTTTTATGGCAAAAGTTTTCTTAAGATCAAGAAAAAGATTGGGTAGGCTAAATCACTTTTTAGGTGACCTCTGGAATTTGGCAATAAAAAAACCTCCCAGATAAGTCTGGGAGGTTGGAATATAACTGTAAATAATTTCCAAATTTCCATTTGACCTATCTTTCCCGTTTAATCCGGGCAGGAATTGGCACCTTCTCTTTTATTTTGAGGGTTGCCAAGGTTTCTTCGGGCCTGAACCCTCCACCTTTCTTGATAAGTTTAAAAACGATTAAGAACGTAGCGCAAATATAAAGACTATAATTTTTAATAAGCAAGGAAAAAGAATAAGTTTTTAAATTAGAGCTAATACTTTAAAGTTATTTTCACTCCTGATTCTTAACTATTAAATATTTCTAATTCTATGCTGCCTTTAACCCTATGGACATTACTGGGAGATCCGTATATTTTACCAAGTCTTCGGAAATGCTACCCATAAAAAAATGCTGGATTGCCGAACGCTGATGAGAAAGAAGGACAATCATATCACATTGATTTTCACGGGCAAACCGAATCAAACCTGCTTCCTTATTTTCCTCATATTTAACATTGATTGAATAGGATTCTAAATGATTTTGAATAGCAATTTTTTCTAATTGCTGGCTAATTTCTTTTTGATCTTCATCTATTTCACAAATATTCAAAAGGTGCAGCTCAGCTTGAAATATTGCGGAAAAGTCACGGATTAATGAAAGTTGACTTTTCCATTCCGATTTTAAATCTATTCCTAATAGTATATTTTTGATGTGAAAATCTTTTATGGGCTTTTTAACAGTGATAACCGGACATGAGGCAATGCGCATCAGTTGTTCAGTATGATTTCCCAAAAAGTATTCATCGAGAGTGGATTCTCGACTTGTTCCCATAACAACCATATCTATATGATGCTGGGTTATAAATCGCTCTAATCCATCACTTATATGGTCTATCATTATAACCGTACGGATTGGTACCCCAAAATCCTGATATTCATCCATTTGTCTTTTCAGCCGTTTTTTGTTCGCATGATGTAATGCAGCCACATAGACCCGGCTTTCCTCAATTTCAGCCATATCAGAGGAGGGGAAAAAACCCGTAATGACGGGAGGAGGAATAATATTTAATAAATAGATACGGACGGGTCCAATTACTTTTGCAATATGAACTGCCATATGGAGGCCGTAATCCGAAAAGGGAGAAAAATCCGTAGGCACCAATATCTTTTTCATTTTACTAAAGTAAATGGGATCTTGATCGGTGGAAATCAAATATTATTCTATTCCCAAGAGTTCATAGATCATACAAGAATTACCATCATAACAAAGAATTCATTCAATCAATTCCGATTACTTATTCCGAATTCATTTCAGTCCTTTGTAGTCAAATTAATAATATGGAATATAAGGCCAGGAAAAAGTGGTTATTCCAAAATCGTAAATGGGTCCTCCCCCTCAAAATTGAAATCTGAATAATTATTAGCTGTTTTTACATCGGAAAGCTTTATATCAATTAACCTTCCTTTATGTAAAGTCGAAATTTGAACCCCAGTTTCAGTTGAAATCCAATCTTCCCAACTGAATTCCACCCCTCCAATAGGAATAATGGAAACCCAAAGTTTCCATTTGTTCGGTACATATCCTTCATCTACCGTCCATAAATAGGAATCTCCGGGGGTGTTTCCTCCTTTGGTATAGGTAACCAATAATCCTTTTTGACCATCTTCTAAATCAACAAGACTTCTTTCTGTTCCCTGATCAAATATCTTGGATATGGGATTCAGCCAAAAGGAATCGTTTACCCAATATTTCCAAGCCTTATCAACTTTATTTTCTAGTGCTTTTTCTTTTAACGTTTTACCCTTTTCCCAGGCAAACCCTTCCTTTCTGTTGATGTCGAAAACTACTTTTATGTCATCCCACTCCACCAAAGCCAAATGTCTTTTTTTATCCCATACATAGAAATGCCTGTCCATAAATTTCCAAGACACAAAATTAGTTTTCTCCCAGGCTTCGTCATTAATCGCTAATAGCATTTTTTGGGCAAAAACTTCTGCTTCAGCCCCCTTCTCTCCTTTTGGTTTGGGCTCATCTACAATAAAGTAAATGGCCCCACATAAAAAAAGGAAACCTAGGAGAAAGAAAATCCATCTTTTCTTACCAGGTTTTTTTTTCCTTTTGTCTTTTGGGGTAATATCAGGGTGTTTTCCGTTTACTGTCATGAGGAAATTTAATTTCAGAACATTTAGGGCTTTTTGCCTAATAAACTTAATCGATTCAGGATTTAATTAAAAAATAATTGCCCAAAGTTATTAAAGAAGATCACTCTTAATCACCATAAGTTTTTCCCTACTCATTTCATGCATGCTATAAGGAATGCCTCCCCAACCTAATCCAGACATATCTCTTCCCCCAAATGGCATCCAGTCTACCCGAAAGGCAGTGTGGTCATTGACCATAACAGCTGAAGCATTTAACCGTTTGACCGTATCCAAGGCTTTATCAATATTTTGAGTGAATACAGCCGCCTGAAAACCATAAGGAAGTGCATTTGCTTGGTCAATGGCCTTTCTTCTATTTTTATAGGAATAAATGGAAAGCACAGGGCCAAAAATCTCTAAAGTGGACACTTTGGCCTCAATGGAAGGGTCCATAAGAATTGTTGGTGCATATATACTGTCAGAAAGTTGTCTTCCCCCACACAGAATATTTCCACCTTCTTCACGGGCTTCATTTACCCATTGTCCTACCCTGTTTACTTCCCGAGGTAAAATCAAAGGACCTACTTCTGTTTCCGGATCCAAAGGATCTCCTACTTTTAGCTGTTCAACAGCTTGTTTGAGTCGCTTACTGAATTTTTCTTTTATAGAATCGTGTACAAATACCCTTTGAACAGAAACACATACTTGCCCTGCATGATAAAATCCACCTTTTGTAATAAGCGGAATGGTCTTATCTAAATCGGCATCAGGTTCCACAATAACTGGTGCCAACCCTCCATGTTCTAGAGCACAGCGTGTTCCTGCAGAAATATGTGACCTTAAATGCCAACCTACTTTTGCAGATCCAATGAAGGAAAAGTAATTTATTCTGGGATCAGTTGCCAATTCACTAGCATGGTTGTCACCCACAATTAGGCATTGGCACCATTCTTTAGGCAAGCCTGCTTTATACAATATCTCCATAAAATGAAGGCAAGATAGAGGAGTCGTTAAGGCTGGTTTAATGATTACAGGTGCACCAATAGCAATGGCGGGAACAGTTTGATGAACAATCAGATTGAGTGGATGATTAAAGGCACTAATAGAGGCGACCACTCCTATAGGCTCCCTGAAAGTGTAAGCCAATCGATTAGATGAAGCTTGGTTCAAATTCATGGGAATTTCGGTTCCCTTCATTTGACTCATATGCTCGATGGCCAGCCTAATACCATTAATGGCCCTTAGCACTTCTGCTTTGGAATCCATATAGGGCTTCCCTCCTTCTCGGGCTGCTAGTTGAGTAAGTTCCTCAACCTGGTTTTTCATCAATAACTCAGTCCTTTCCAGAATTCCTCTTCTTTCCTCAGCAGGTAACCATTTATTCCTATTTTGAAACAAATCATAAGCAATGGCCAAGGCATGTTCTACATCATGGCCATCTTGCATTTCTATTTCCTTTATTAAACTCCCATCATACGGAGCGTTTATTTTCAAAATGGAAGACATTATGATATTTAATAATTAAATTTATCAATTAGGAACTGGCATAAATAAAAGTCAATCTTCACTTCTATTTTCTAATTCATAATTATAATGTAAGTCTTTGTTTTTGTTATAATTCCAATAATCTAGTTTAATCCTTTTTTTTAATATTCCTTTTGTAACCAATACTTTTGCCTGATCCCCAAAACCATCTTTATAGGTTTCTTTCCATCCAGCAATGTGATGAGGAAATGCCTTTTCGAAGTAAATCTTCTTTTCTCTTCCTGTATTTCTAAACTCCAAAGAATAAACCACTAAGGAATCACCTAAAAATTCATTTCCCACATACCTCTTTATAGAGGCTCTTGCTTTGGTGGGCTTAAAAGGTTGGTGTAGCAACCTGCTGATCATAGCAGAAGGAATTAAAGAAATATTACCCAGTGGCAACTGGGAAGGGTCCATTCGAATTACTTGCCATATTTCATCTTCCAATAAAGTTACAGGAACTTGATATAATTTGTCTCCTTCCGATTCAAAATAAGAAAAGGTTTTTATGTCATATTCATCATCTCCCTCTCCCAGATTAAGTTGAGTAAATACCTGTCCACACCATTCCTGAACACTTGTGGTCAATTTTAAAGAATGTGGATATTCCTTCATATCCACAGGCTTAAAGCTAGAAAGCAATATAGAATATGGATAAATTCCCGTAATGAACTTTTTCGTTAAATTTAATTTTAGCACAGATACTGCATCGTCATGGTGGGCTTTTGGTTTATCAAGTTTCACCTGTTTCTTTTTAGAGAAATCTTCCGTGACAAAAATCAAAACAGCATTTCCCTTTCTTAATTCTCCATAACGGGCTTGCTCCAAATTATAACTACTTAATTCTGCTTTTCCCTTATACCAATAATCCAAAAAATCTTGATGAACAGCTTTTTGGAAAGTAATTCTAGACTGGCTTTTGGAATTACAGCTAGCAATGAGAAGGATAAAACAGAAATAGGAGAATTTTAGATAATACGGAGGGAGTTTCATGGGAGGAAAATAAAGTAATGATGAACCACAAAATATGCGCTTTTTGAAGACAATCCTTATTCTCCATTTAGGAAGGTTTAGGTTAAGGGATATCTAAAAAGCAAATTCCCAAATAGAAAAGGAATTATATTAAATATACCATTCAAGAACGCTATTCCAAAATATGCCATTGAAAAACCATATTTGAATTTATTTGGTCATTCTAAATTCCTATCAATTCACTTATCACTAACTATCAGGGGACTTTTCTACAATCATCGAAATTGGAGGATAATCTTTTTTCGAATAAATTCTGGTTTGTGTGAGAAATAAAGTCGCAAAGATGTTATAAAAAAAGGAAGTATTCTTCTATCCTTTTCATGTCTAAAAAAGTTTTTCACATAATTCTCTATAGCCTGATTAGCATACTGGGCTTATGCATTTACCTGGTGGCATTGGTATTTGTGTATCAGGAAGATATCATTCAGAAAGTATTAAAGGAGGTAAACAATAGAATTGAAACCAAAATATGGTTCAAGAAAATTTCGGTAGATCCTCTTGGAAATTTCCCTGAAGTAACGGTTAGTGCTCAGGAAGTGAGGGTTTCCGGGGGAATACAGGAAGATTCTCTTTTAGTTTCTAAAAACATTAAACTCACCCTAAACCTCTATGACCTAATCAGAAGGGATTTTCAATTTAAAAGATTAAAATTGCAGAATGGGGGTCTATACATGAGGGTAGATGCCAGGGGTAATAAAAACTTCACTATTTTTAAAGAAAATAAAGAATCGAAATTTACACGGAAGAGCCTCCGTCTCTTTATTGCCAAAATAGATTTTGAAAACTTTGGTTTACTATACGATAATCAACAAACCAATCTATTTTGCAATTTTCAAGCAAATACTTTTAATGCTTCTCTTCTGGCCATTCAAAGGCGGATGTCTGTTTTTGTTAAAGGAGATCTTTCAGTTCATTCCCTATCTAAAGATCATATTATTTTTTTAAAAGATCGTCCTTTGGGAATAGATGGCAGAATAGTCTATAATTTTGAGAATAAAACAGTAAGAGTTGGGAAAGGAGATCTGGAGGTGGATGATGCAAAACTTTCCCTAACCGGTTCTATGAGTTTGGAGGATTATAAGATTTATTACTCCCTTCTGCGTACTCCTAATATTAATATTGAAACCCTTAAGACTTTACTTCCTTCAGTTGCTTTGAAGCAAATAAAAAGGTTCGATCCAATTGGTAGACTAAAATTTTCAATTACTGCACAACGGCTGGATACCTCTATGATTCTTCCCAAGATAATGGCAGAAGTCTCGACACTCTCATCTGATACTTTGGTTAATTCCTTCTACGACCCCTGGATAAAAAAAGAATTCTCAAATGTAAACCTTAAGGCCCGATTTAATAACGGAGATTCTTTATTACCTCAAACATTTAGTATTGATGTTAGGGATATAGATGTTGAACTTGAAAATTTTCGGCAAAAAGGTCGGTTTCTACTTTATAATTTAAAGGATCCTCACCTTCTACTTGATTTGGACCTAAATACAGACATTTCAAACATTTTAAAGCATTTTAAAATTCCCCCTATTGAATACACAAAAGGTCATATTAACACTAAGTTCTTGCTGAAGGGAAAAACGGCTAATTTTTTTCAGACACTGGAAGCAGACAGTAAGTTTAAAGCAACTATTAATGGTGGGACTTTAAAAATAAAAGGGATGGACCTTCCATTTACAAATGTAAGTGGGGATTTAAATATCGATGTTAAAACGCTTCAGGGAAAAAATGTATATTTTAACCTGGATAAAAATCGCTTTCAACTTTACACGAACATAACTAATTGGTTGACTTTATTTAAAAAATCTGACCGAGATGTTTTGGTGGAGATGGACCTTCGTTCAACAGAAGTTTTCTTTGCTCCATTATTTAACAAAACTTATCCCACTAATGAACAGGCAGACTTGACTAATTTTTCTTTTGAGGGCACTCTTTTTATAAGTAACCAATCTATTCGGGATAAATCATGGATCATAAACAACATGGCCGAATTTAATAGATTAAAATTCACTTCAAATAAATATCACCTTCCAATAGAATTTTCAGGAGGAAGTATCTCAATTTCGGATAAACAAGTGGAAATTGATGAATTAGAAGGAAAAGTAGGAAACAGCCATTTCCTACTAAACTCTAATATTTCGAATTTTATCAAAAGAAAGGATGTCTCGATCGATACTATTAGAATCCAATCAAGTTTGTTTGCTCCTATTATTGATTTAACGGAAATATCTGGGGCCCCTTATCATCAAGATTCCTTGGAAAGGATCAAGCACAAACGGATGATCGATTTAAACCTTAAGAGTAGTATTAAAATCCCTTCGGGAATATTTAGCGCGGATAGTTTGCTAGCCCTAAGTAGATTTTGGGTGAGAGATTTGAACTTTCAAATGGAGGGCTATCAACCTAGATTTCATGATATTCAGAGCCAGATAAACATCGAAAAGTCCAATGTGGAAATTCGGGAACTCAGAGGAATGATTGGAAAAAGTGATTTAGCAGTTACTGGTAATTTAATTAATGCATTTAAAAAAGATGAAAAACTGCTAATTGATATATCCTTTAATTCCAATTTATTGGATTTTGATGAATTAATGTTCGATCAAGAAAGTCTGGAGGAAAATGAAAAACTAATACCAAATCAAGATGATCAGAAAAATAAAGGGAAACGCTCCCCCCGTGCCGTAAAAATAAAATTGCCTGACCTTAAATTCATGGCCTTTGTTAACCAAATCAAATTTAAAAAATTTTCCAATTATAAGTTTAGAGGAGACCTTTCTATTACCGACAATCAATATGTAAGAATCAACACTCTCCAAACACATATCGCCGGTGGGACAGTAAGTTTGAAAGGGGATTTGGACCTGAGTGATAGAAAAGAAATGAATTATAAAGGACAGGTTGATATGCAAAACATAAATTTAAGTGATTTTCTATTTAGCTTTGAAAATTTTCAGCAAGATATTTTGGTTGACGAAAATGTCGGTGGACAAGTGTCTGCCATAATTAATACGGAATTTTATTTTGATGAAAAGCTAAAACCGGATCTGTCAAAAACCGAAGTTATTCTGGATGCTACGGTAAAAAATGGAAGGTTGCTAAATTTCAAACCTTTAAGGATTATGTCCATTTTTTTTCAAAATGAGGCCTTGAGCGATATTAGATTTTATGATTTAAGCAATACTCTAGTATACAAGGACAGTGTTTTTTATATTCCTAAAATGAAAATTAATTCTAACTTAGGCTATTTTTTTGTTGCAGGTACACAGACCGTCGAAAATTTGATGGATTATCACCTTGAAGTACCCATTCGAGTTCTAAAGGTAATACCAGTAAAATTATTTAAAAGAATACCATATTTTATTACTGTTAGACTTCCACGTAAAATTCTGGGAAAACCAGATATAGAAACCGTTTCATACGCTGAAGATCGGTTCCTGAATACTAATGTGTATATCAACATTAAAGGCACACCAAGTGAATTTGAGGTGACCTATGAAAATAGGAAAATAGCTAGCAAAATTGCGAATGAGATCTTTGAATATTATAAAAATGAATTGAAATTAAACATTGATCGATTTAGAAATCGATAATGGCCTCAAATTTGTGAAGATCACATTAGTTGTATTTTTTAATTTTTACTTCAGGCCCGATTCCTGATTTTTGTTTTATTAAATGGCAATTTCTAAAAAGTCAAAAAAGAAAAAGAAACGTTTTAAAAGACATATAATTCGTTTCCTTGCTATTAGTACTTTATTGGGTTTTTCTTTTGTTGTGGGCTTAATTTTGGCGGTGGGAATCGGCTTTTTTGGAGAGATTCCTACCCTTGAAAAACTGCAAAATATAAAAAGTAACTCAGCAACTGAGATTTATTCCGCAGATGAAAAGTTATTAGGGAGATATTATTATCAAGACCGAACCAATATTTCATATGATGAGATACCAGAATCTGTAATCAATGCATTAATTGCTACAGAGGATGCCCGTTTTTATACCCATAATGGCATTGATCTAAGAAGTCTGATCCGTGTAATGGTCAAATCTATAATTTTGGGAAAAAGAAGCTCTGGAGGAGGAAGCACCATTACACAACAATTAGCTAAAAATTTATTTCCGAGAAAAAGTTACAGTTTTCTAAGTCTTCCGGTCAATAAGATTAGAGAAATAATCGTGGCCAAACGTATGGAGGAGGTCTATACTAAAGAAGAAATCCTTACCCTTTACCTTAATACGGTGCCATTTGGTGAAAATGCTTTTGGAATTGAAGTGGCCTCTGAAAGGTACTTTAGCAAAGATACCAAAGATTTAAATCCTGAGGAAGGTGCTGTTCTCATTGGTATGTTAAAAGCCAATACTTCTTATAATCCCCGATTATATCCAGAAAAAGCGACCAAAAGAAGAAACCTTGTACTGAATCAAATGGTAAAATATGGTTATATTAATCAAGCCTATTCTGATTCCCTGAAAGTCCTTCCCATTAAAGTGGATTACCAAAAAAAATCTTCCCATGAAGGATCGGCCCCTTATTTTCGGGCACAATTAAAAAAGGAATTAAATGCCATACTTAAGGACAAGCTCAAAGCAGATGGAACCCCTTATGATCTAGATTCGGATGGGCTGAAAGTATATACTACCATCGATTCAAAACTGCAGGATTATGCTGAAAGGGCTGTGGGGAAACAGATGGGAGACATTAATAGAACTTTTAAGAAACATTGGGGAAGGTCTGCTCCCTGGATTTCAAATCCACAAATCCTTGAAGAAGCTGTTAGAAAATCCAAACGCTACAAAAAATTGGCTGCTGAAGGAAAATCTGAAGAGGAAATAACACAAATTTTTCAGCAAAAGGTACCCATGCAAATTTTTACATTTGAAGGGGAAAGGGATATTGAGCTTTCTCCACTTGATTCAGTAAAACATTATCTGTATTTCCTAAACACTGGATTTATCGCTATAGAACCAAAAACAGGGGCCGTTAAAGCCTGGGTTGGAGGCATCAATCATAAATTTTTTCCATTCGATCATGTCAATAAAAATACCAAAAGGCAGGTGGGTTCAACTTTTAAACCATTTGTATATACAGCAGCCTTGGAACAGGGAATTGAACCCTGTGAGTATTTTGAAAATGAACCCATAACCTATGAAGAATATGAAGATTGGACTCCAAAAAATGCTGATGATGTTTACGGGGGGCAGTATTCCATGCGTGGTGCTTTGATGAATTCTATCAATACGGTATCCGTCCAATTATTAATGCAGGCAAAATCTGAAAATGTGATAATGGTAGCAAAAAGGATGGGGATAGAAAGTCCCATACAAAATGTTCCCTCCATTGCTTTGGGAACCCCTACTTTATCACTTTATGAGATGGTTTCTGCCTATGCCACTTTTGCCAACAAGGGAAAGAGAATTCCTGCCTTTACAATTATAAAGGTTGAAGATAGTAAAGGAAATATCCTTTACGAACATAAAGAAGCTTATTCCAAGGCAGTGATCTCTGAAGAAAACGCTGAAACTATGTTGGAAATGCTCAAAGGAGTAATAGATGAGGGGACTGGAAGAAGGTTAAGGTATTATTACCATCTAAGAAATGATATTGCTGGAAAAACAGGAACCTCCCAATCTCAGGCTGACGGGTGGTTCATAGGGATAACTCCCAATTTGGTTGCAGGAGCTTGGGTAGGTGCGGATGATCCAAGGATTCATTTTCGTTCACTTAACTTAGGGCAGGGAGCTAACACAGCTCTACCTATTTTTGGCTATTTTATGAGGCAGGTAAACGCTGATAAAAACATGACTTCTATTAGTAGGGCGAGGTTTCCAATTGCATCTGCGGAAATATGGGAAAAACTCCAATGCGAACCTTATTTGGATGAAATGTCTGTAGATGAAGACAGTTTATTAAATAATGAAAGGAATAATTGGTTTAAACAACTATTTGGAAATCCCAATAGGGATAAACAAGAGGAAAGTAGAAAAGAGAGAAAAAAGCGAAAATCAAAAAGAAAAAAGAACAAAAAAAA
>NZ_SMMB01000969.1 GCF_009711365.1 Xanthovirga aplysinae
CTTTAAATCTTTTTAATTTACTTGATTAATTTGAGTCCAACTTAATTCTTTTTTGAAATCATGACAATCGAACAAAATCCTATTCACTATAATATCTTGGTAGAAGGAAAAGTACAAGGAGTATATTACCGTTTAAGTGCCCAGGAAAAAGCTTTAGAATTAGGAATTAATGGTTTTGTTAAAAACAAAAATAGTGGAGGAGTTTATATTGAAGCTGAAGGAACCGCCACTCAAATTGAGGCTTTTTTGCTGTGGTGCCATCAAGGGCCTGCCCTAGCAAAAGTTGAAAAAGTTACCTATCATCCTGGGGAATGGGTTGGATATGGGCAGTTTTCGATTGAACGTTAATTGTTTTTCTAAATAGCTTTTCGAGAAGGAAGTCCTGTTCTACGATCAATTCGCATTTTAAAATGTTGGCTGACCATTTTTCTGACTTTAATTTGGCATTGATCGGGATTCATATTTAGAGGGAAAGCTAAGGTCGATTGAATCACTAGTCGTAAAAACACTCGATTTCTACAAAATTCATCTGCCCACTGATAAAAAACTAATGTCCATTCTTTTTCATATTTTTCCCAATGACTTTTCTCATCAAAAAGGAATTCCAATTGGTTCGAACCATATTTATAACGATAGATTACAGCCAGGTAATCATATAATTGACTCGTAATTTCTAATTTAAACTTTTGGCTATCCTTTATTCGCAAAGTTGTATCGTCCTCCAAACCTAAAGGGTTTGTCAATAAAAGATAATTGGCTTTGGCCTTTCGAAATAGATAGCATAACAACTCTTCCTTCTTCACCCCCTGGGCCTCCTTTAGGATATAATTCTTGTCTGATGGAAAAAAAAGTTGTTTCATATAGCAGTAAAATTCCTTCTTCGTCAAAAAAACAAAACCTTTAGACTAGCTTAGTTTTTCCTAAAGTTTCAGGTTATGGATAAAATACGCTTTAAAAGTTTAAAAAACCTTAGTAACAAACATTCCACTCCTCACCATCACTTTTAACTCTTCACATTATTATAAAGTATATAATTTTTTAGTGTGGGCACAAATATATTCAAAATCAGGATTAAACAATTGAAAAAAAACGTTTATGAGATGTGATTGAGTTTGGAAGAAAGGTAAAATGTCTTTTTGTAGGTGAAATCTACCCCAAAAAAAAGCCTCATTAAGAGGAAATAAAAGAATTAGTAGGTTTTGCACAGTTTTTGAACATTATTTTTTTCGGAAGAGAAAGGAAAAAAAATTAGCTTTGCCAGCTGAATCGAATATTTTTAATTATCCAAAAAATAAATGAAAATGCTTCATGCGTTTGATCCAAATTTTAAATTGGGTGTATTAGGTGGTGGTCAGCTAGGCCGGATGTTGATACAATCAGCCATTAATTTTAATCTGGACGTTCGAATTCTTGATCCGGATGAAAACGCTCCCTGTCGGGATCTTTCTTCTGAGTTCTTTTGTGGGTCTTTAAAAGATTTCGACACGGTTTATGAGTTCGGAAAAGATTGTGATGTAATTACAATCGAAATTGAACATGTCAATACTGAAGCTTTAAAAAAGCTAAGAGACGAAGGAAAAAAGGTTTTCCCACAGCCTGAAATTATCGAATTAATTCAGGATAAAAGAATCCAAAAACAATTTTATAAAACCCACAACATACCAACCGCCGACTTTGTACTAACTGAAAACCGAAAAGACCTTCAACAACACCTGGGTTTTCTTCCTGCCGTGCATAAATTGGGCAAGGAGGGCTACGATGGGCGGGGAGTACAACGCATTGAAAATGAAGCACAAATTGAACAAGGGTTTGATGCTCCAGGCTTGCTAGAGAAAATGGTGGATTTTAAAAAGGAAATTTCCGTCATTGTAGCTCGCAACGAAAAAGGCGAAATCAAAACATTTCCCTTGGTAGAATTGGTCTTTCATCCTGTGCATAATTTGGTAGAATATCTCTTTGCCCCAGCCAAGGTATCAAAAGAGGTAGCCCAACAAGCAGATAAAATTGCCAGAAAAGTAATTACCGATTTAAATATGGTGGGCCTATTGGCGGTAGAAATGTTCATCACACAGGAGGATGAAATATTGGTGAATGAAGTGGCCCCAAGAACTCACAATAGTGGGCATCAAACCATTGAAGACAATTTCACTTCCCAGTTTGAACAGCATCTGCGGGCAATTCTAAATTTACCACTAGGAGCCACAGATTCCAAATGCCCATCAGCAATGGTAAATCTTTTGGGCGAGGATGACCATGAAGGCCCGGCAATATACACAGGGATAGAAGAGATTTTAGGACAAGAAGGGGTTTATGTACATCTTTATGGTAAAAAGTTGACCAAGCCATTCCGAAAGATGGGACATGTAACCATCATAGACCATGATATTGACCGCTTAAAAGAAAAGGCTCAATTTGTAAAAGATAATTTAAAGATAATCTCATGAGTAAGCCATTAGTTGGAATCATTATGGGTAGTAAGTCTGATCTAAGAGTCATGGCTGATGCTGCAGAAGTACTTAAGGAGTTAGACGTTCCCTTCGAAATTACCATCGTATCTGCTCACCGTACACCAAAAAGAATGGTGGACTATGCCGAACAAGCCAGGAATAAAGGATTGAAAGCCATCATAGCAGGTGCGGGTGGAGCTGCCCATTTACCGGGCATGGTGGCTTCTCTAACTACGCTTCCAGTAATCGGGGTGCCTGTCAAATCGAGTAATTCCATTGACGGTTGGGACTCTGTTTTATCCATTTTACAAATGCCTGGAGGTGTACCTGTTGCCACCGTGGCATTAGATGGAGCCAAAAACGCAGGCATTTTAGCTGCCCAAATCATTGGTAGCTTTGATGAGAAAGTGGCAAAAAACCTGGCCGATTATAAAGAAAACCTAAAAGCGAAAGTGGAAAGCTCCATAAATGAATTAGAAGAGCATACTTTTAAAGGGACTTTGCTGGAGAATCCTGAGTGATTTTGTAGCTCCAGATTAAAGCATGAAAAAAAGCTATAGAACAAAAATGATCTATAGCTTTTTTATTTTCCTTACTATTTCCTTTCCCATACAGTTATTTGACATGACATTTCCAATAGCTCGCTAAAAAATTTCAAATAATAAAATTCTAAATATTTAACACTGGATAAGATGGTAATGGAAAAGCAAACAAGACTAATCAAGGTGGTGTCAAATGAGAAATTGAACACTAAGGTAATTTGTGAATTAGCAAGTGTTATTTATTTCTTGTTCAGAGATTACAAAAAAGGAAAACAAAACATCTCCGCAGAAATTAACTAGGATTACTAGAAAATCAATAGGATCCGAAAGGAAGTAAAAAAGGTTCACGACCAATGAAGGATCAGCCTGTGCGATGTTAGGAAAGCTAAATGAAAACTGTTACTGAAGAAAAAACAATTCGTTTAAAACACCTTCTTTACTTTAATTATGACTCGTACAATCAAATTGAATAGTTGACCAAAAATGAAACAGGGTGCCCTGAAAATAGTTAATTCGAAAGGGAATTAGACTGGTTGATTAGATTTATTTTAGAAACTAATTTATCCTAATGTCTGCGTTTCCTTCTGATTGTAATTTCTTTAACTCTATCATAAGATTTGATTCATTTTCAAGTGCTTTCATCATCTTATCCTCAGTGTTTTCCAAACTTGTTCTAAGGCTGTCTGTTTTTGATCTAGTATACCTGTAAGCCAGGAACATCATTAACCCCAAGAAAATTATTACCCCTACAATGATCATAGTATTGATTAGCTCAGTCTTTTCCACCTGGGCTTCAGCTAGCAATTTCTCGTTTTTCTTCTCCTCAATTAGGTACCCCATGAATCGCTCTTTCTGAGCATCAAGATTTTTGGTTAATGCCAATTCATAATCTGAATAAAGCTTGTATTGTTTAAGGTCATTTTTTGCGTAAGAGATGTTTTTAAGAGCTGTAGACGCTTCCAATTTTGCTTTATCGATCCCTACTTCAACGGCTAAATTAAACGCTTTTAGGTGGGTGTTATAAGCTTCATCTAGGTCCCCTAGTTTCTTCTCTATTGCCCCCAAGTTATTAAGCGCATCTGTACGAACATAATTAGCCGAGTACGACTTGATAGTATCTAATATATTCAACCCTTCAATGGTTTTATCTTTCGCTAAATCTAAATTATTGGTCATTAGATAGAACCAGCCAAGCGCAATAGTCGAATTTACAATGTCTCTAGAATTATTGTGTTTCTTACTAACCCTTAACGCTTCCTGTAAATATTTTTTTGCGTTAGGGATGTCTTCTAACTCATAATACACCAAACCTAAATTATTCAGGGTTGGGGCCTGGAAGTCCATTTCTGATTTTTCCCATAACTTATTTGCTTGAATAAAGAATTCTAAGGCGTCCTCATAATTCTTTGCGGATCGGTGGACCCACCCCAGGTTATGCAATAGTTTTGCTTCTTCTTTCTTGTCAGTGTTGAGAGATCTAGCACGATTAAAATATTCGAGAGCCGATTGAAAGTCTGAAATTACATTATAGGAATACCCAATAACTTTTAATGCGTTCACCTGGTACTCAATGTTATCAGCTTTTTCCGCTTCTTCTAGCAGTTTTTTCCCTACCTTTATTGCTAGTTCGGGTTTATTACCTGCGTTTTCCTTAGCTAATTCATAAGCCCCCTTAAAGTCAAACGTAGGAGAAGAATAAGAACAATGTGTAATAACCAGTAGGCTTGTGAACAAGCCTACTGCTAAGATAATTTTCTTCATTTTAAGAATTAAAGGTTAAAGATAGACAGAAACCAATCCCAAAAAGATTCGTTTTGTGCTGGTTGAGTTAGCGTATCGTTTACAACGCTTTCCCCTGTTACTTGAGCAGACTTTAGAATACCGTCACCAACCGGCCCAGCATTCGCAATGAACGTTGAACCCATTGTGACAAGCACTACAACTATTATTACAATCTTTCTTTTCATAACTCAGGCTGTTTTCCAATTAGTTATAATGAAATTAACAATATTAAATTAGTATTCCAAATTTATATTTTTGACATTAAGTAATAAGGAAAGTTCGAAAAAAACAACATTATTTTTATTTAATCATAAAGAATTTTCAAACCTTTGGGAGCAAAATTAAGTAAATACAACAAGTATATGGGTAAAGTTTTTTTAAGGTCAATCTAAAATAACCTAATCTTTTTAGTATTTTGGAGCTTTGTTTGTTGAAAAAATTTCACCTCTTAATTTCAAATTAATCTCTTACATTAATTTCCTATCCAACCCCATTTCTATGAATAAACTAATTTTTGTTAGTGTAACATTGAGTTTATTAATTAACTATCACAATTCAAAAGCTCAAGATACTACCCAAAAAAAGAACGAAACACTGAGAAAGGGCCAAATTATTAACCAAGAGAATTTTACCGTCGCGCCTTTCATCACTGTTTTAAATATCTCCACAAAAAAAGCCACAGCCTCCGACCAAAATGGTTTTTTTCAAATTCCAGCGAAAGAAGGAGATATTCTAGTGTTTCCTAGTGTCCAGTTTGTTAATGATACTTTAGTGGTCAATGAACCTGAAAGCTTCGGAAAATTACTTACTGTTTTCTTAAACCCAAGAACTATTTCTTTGCAGGAGGTAACTATATTAGACCTCCCGCCCGAAGATAAGTTTAAGCGAAATATTCTGGCTTATGAGCCTAAACCTGAGGAAAAAACAAATTTCAACTTTCCCCAATTCATGACACCCATAATGAAGAATCCTTCTACCAAGGCCCCTAGCTTTACGGAAATAATCGGAAGCCCTATTACAGGTCTATATAAGAAATTCAGTAGGAAGGAAAAGGAAAAAAGAGCCATGGCAAGAATTAATCAATCTGCCCCGCAACAAAGATTAATTGATTCTAAATTTAACCGGACACTGGTAAAGAACCTCACTTCCTTTAAAGGAAATCAGCTGGATCGGTTTAT
>NZ_SMMB01000535.1 GCF_009711365.1 Xanthovirga aplysinae
CTCAAAATTTAGAAAATCAAAAATTAGAATTATTAAATAAATTGGAGCTAAAAAGAGTTGGGTTATATCCAAATGAAGAGAATGAAATTGGGTATTTTGGGACTTTTGATTATTCAATAAAGATTGATGATGAATACTGCGATCAATTACTTGTTGTCAATACAAAAAATAGCGGAAAATTTGACCACATAACTTGGGAAAGCTAATAGAAAAAAAACCACAGCCAACAATGGCGAGCTGCCATGCTTTGCCAACGCGCGAAAAATCCGGCGCTAAGAAAGAACATCAGCCAGCCGGGCCGTTATATGTGAATGATCTGTGTTTCGTAATTAGAAGCCGTAAGATTTTTTAACAAGAGAGGGGATTAAAAAAAGAGGGTCGCTTTAGGGCGACTTCAAGTCTTAGCGGTGAGACCGTGCAAGTAAGAAAGCCTTCTACTTGTAGACGTGTCGAAACGTCTTCAAAGACTTGGTAAAGAAGTTAGCCGTTTTCGATCACAAAATCAACCCTTTACGGCTAAAGAAATCTCTTTTTTAATCGAAGGAATTGGGGCTTGTTACCATTTCAGAAACGGTTGATACCATCATCTTATAAACCATATCTGAAACTAAAAATCTTAGGGGCGAAAAAGAAAAAGGAGAAACACCGCTCACTACGTTCTGTTTTTACAAAGAAAATGACTTTCTATGTGGAGAGAAAATTTGATATTTAAAGGCGTAAAAAAGAACTCAATATAACATCATGTAAAAATAATAGTCGGACAAAACCATCAGCACAACCAAAACTACTATTTTTACACTAACATTGTGTGGCATTAAGAAATGGGAAATTCAAGGGACTATAAAATTGCAATACTAGCAGGAGACGGAAATCTAATTGAATTGAAAAATCTGTTGAAGCAGGGGTATACTCAACTCGAAATTGACATTGCTCTAGAAAATGCAATCGCTTATTCTCAAATTGAGACAGCTGAGTATCTACTAAATGTCGGTGCTCAGTTTTCCAACTATGATTATCAAGGAGTTTATTATGCAGTTCATAATGACGAATTGGCTGGTTTAAAGTATTCGATTTCAAAAGGTGTTGATATTAACATAAATAAAGGAATGATTTTGAATACTAGCATCATGACCGCAATAAATACGAATACCACAGAATTGGTTAGGTGGATTTTAGATAATGGGGCAAATCCCAATCTGTTGTCAAAGGATTCAATTGATATAATAAATCGTTACGGAACAGATGAGTTAAAAGAAATAATTAGAAACGCCACACAACAATAGCTATACCCAATAAGGGGGAAACTGCTAGATTGAAGGCTTGGTGCTCTAAAAAAGCTCGTCAAATCGTTGATTTGTATTATTTAACTTTTTCATTTTATAAAGTCAAATCAACGATTTGGCTAAGTGCAAGCCCGAAAGTTTGGCGCATTAAAGCCCCTTACTGGGCATAGCTTGGACGTTGTGTGTCATGAGGTTAATCTTAGACTTTTTAAATTTTTAGTTTTCAAATTTATGTACCTCAAACTTTTGTTTATCTTTTTAGCCTTTCCATTTTTTGCTAGAGGACAAAACCTTGAAATGGCTAAGACTGCAACCAAACTAAACGGAATATGGTTATTAGAAATCTACGAAAAAGATAACCTGAAGGAACTACAAGTTGAAGATGGCAACCAAGTGGTATATAAAACATACATTAAAGACGAACTTCAAAAAGTCAAAAAGAAAGAAGGATGGAATGTTATTGAATTTACTTTTCGAAAAAATGGGAAAGGAGTTTTTCAAGAATATAATAATTACAAAATAAATTCTGATTTTCAAGAGATTGAATCATGTCAACCAATACCTGAACTCAAGTGGCGAAATGGCAAAATATCAATTTACATGACTTATATGTTTGGGGAAGGGATTGAGGATATAATTGAATTAACAAAAGAGAAATTAATAATAGAAAATCAGGACGGAATAAAAAGGAAATATAAAAGGATAAAATAACACGAACACACAACAATGGCGAGCTGCCATGCTTTGCCAACGTGCACAAAAGCCGACGCTAATAAGCACAGCAGCCAGCCGGGCCGTTACATACAATTACCGATATCAGAGTAACTGATTGATTTCTCGAGCTGTCGGATATAATTGGAGATAGGAAAAAAATTAGTAAATAAGATAATTGTCACA
>NZ_SMMB01000598.1 GCF_009711365.1 Xanthovirga aplysinae
AAAAATAAAAAACCTCCTTAATTGAGATTATTAATCCAACCAGGGAGGTTTTTTGGTTAACGTCAGAAATAAATTACCAAATTTCTACACGCAAGCTATCCGGGCGATACATTTGATCTCCCTCTTTTACTTCAAAGGCTTCGTAAAATGCTTCAAAATCAGTCAAAGGTCCATTTGCTCGGAACATAGCAGGAGAATGAGGGTCAGTATTCACCTGTGTTCTCAAATACTCATCCTTAGCTTTTGAACGCCAGATGGTAGCCCATGACATAAAGAATCGCTGCTCAGGAGTTAAACCATCGATATTTTCTGGTTTTCCATGCTTATCGAAATATTTCTGTAAACCAAAGTAAGCAGCTGTAATTCCTCCCAAATCACCAATATTTTCACCCAATGTAAATTGACCGCTCACATGAGCACCCTCAACCGGCTCATAAGCATCGTATTGCTCAACCAACTGAGCAGTCCGCTTATTGAATTGAGCATAATCTTCTTCAGTCCACCAGTTTTTAAGGTTTCCAGTCTCATCAAATCGACTTCCCTGATCATCAAAACCATGTGAGATTTCATGACCAATTACTCCTCCAATTCCACCGTAATTCACGGCTGCATCTGCTTTGTAATTGTAGAAAGGAGGCTGTAGAATAGCTGCTGGGAAAACAATTTCGTTACTGGTAGGATTATAATAAGCATTTACAGTTTGCGGATTCATATGCCACTCAGCCTTGTCCACAGGTTTGCCTATTTTTTCCATATTCTCTTCATGTCTGAATTTTCTAGAATTCAATACATTCTCAATGTAGGATTTATCAGAAACCTCCAATTTTGAGTAATCTTTCCAGCTATCCGGATAACCAATTTTAACCGTTAAGAAATCTAATTTCTTCTGTGCCATCTTTTTGGTATCCTCGGACATCCACTCAAGATTCTGAATACGTTCCTTGTAAGTATCGATGATGTTTTGTACCATCTCCACCGCATTTTCTTTTGCTTCAGGAGGAAAAACCTGATCAACATACAATTGTCCTACAGCTTCACCCAAAGTACCGTTAGTAGCAGCTAAAACTCTTTTCCAACGAGCACTCATTTCTTCTTTTCCACCTAAATATTTGCCATAAAAATTGAAACTTTCAGCTACAAACTTACTATCCAGGGAACCAGCAGTACTATGAATTAAATGCCATTTTAAATAGGCCTTAATATCATCCATGGAAAATTTATTGAATACTTTTTCAACTTCCTGCATATAGGCTGGCTGACTCACAATTACTTCCTTTACCCCTTTTACACCTACCGTATTAAGGTAAGCGTTCCAATCGATAGAAGGAGTTAATTTAGAGAGATCCGAAATGCTCATTTTATTATAGATTTTATTAGGATCTCGTCTCTCCTCCTTGGTCAGCATAGACTGAGCCATCTGAGTTTCCATATCCATAATCACCTTAGCATTTGCATCTGCTGTGTTAGCAACTTCACCGGTCAATTCCAGCATTTTGATAACATGCTTCAAATATTCCGCTCTGGTTTCTTTGGACTTGTCATCAGTTTTGGTGTAGTAATCCCGATCCGGTAATCCAATTCCACCGGCTCCAATGTACAATGCATTTACATCGCTGTTTTTCAAATCGGCCATTACGAAAATTCCAAAATACGAACCGATTCCATAAACCTCCTGCTTGCCCAAATAGGCCTGCAGATCCTTCTTGTCCTTTATATCATTGATTTGCTTAAAGTAAGTCTCTAATGGACTAATACCCACCTTCTCGGCCAGGAGAGAATCCATTCCCACTTTATAAAATTCAACAGCCTTGGCCTGGTCCGAACCTTCGGTCAGGTTACCACCTTCCTCAGCACTCTTTAAAATTCCCAACACCGTATTATCGGTATTTTCACGTAATTCCATAAAAGAACCCCATCTTCCTTTATCCGAAGGAATTTCAGTTCTATCCAACCATTTTCCATTAGCAAAACGGAAAAAATCATCTGTCGGATTAACTGTAGAATCTACATTAGCCAGATCAAGTGCTTTGACCTCCACTTCTCCCTTTAGGGTCTTGGCCTTTTCACCGCTACCCGAAGTACAGGCACCAAGTAATACTGCTGATGCCACAACCGACAGTCCAGCCCTTAAACCATTTTTTTTCATTGTAAAAATTATTGTTATAAATACACTACATTAAAAAATGAATACCCAACCAATCTCCTCTATTAAAAAAGAAGTCCTTTTACTAATAAAAATTAAGATCACATTAGAAAAAATCATGCCATTAACCTGTTAAAACAGGTTTTTCTTTTCAAAAGTATGATTAAACCTTTATTTATAAGACTTCTGATAAGGAAATTGCACCTGTTTAAATCGTTTAAAATAAAAAGTCAAGTTTCATTATTTCAAGTTTAAAGTCCCGAATTTAAAATTTCTCCAACTGATGATCAAATGAATTGGGGAATATTTTATTGTTCAAAACTATATTTCCCACTGAAAACCAAAGGATTAAAAAACAAGCACAAGAAGTCCTTTATTAGTTTCATTTTAGGGTTTATCAGAAATTTAAATATTCTAAGCTAAGGCTTTTTCCAAGGAAACCTTTCTCAATTTTTTCCAAAA
>NZ_SMMB01000327.1 GCF_009711365.1 Xanthovirga aplysinae
TGCCTCTGATCCGGCAAAAGTATTAAAAGGAAATTTCAAATCCGGTTTAAAGGGAGGAAAGCTTAGAAGCACTTTAGTAGTCATCCAGTTTGCTGTTTCTATTTTTCTATTGGTGGGTACAGGAGTAATTTACAAGCAACTCAACTTTATTCGCAATACCAATATTGGTTTTCATAAAGAGCAGCTTCTTACCCTTCATAATACCAATACTTTAGGAAAACAAACCCATACATTCAAAGAAGAAATGTTACAAAACGCTCTTTTTAAATCTGGCACTGTTTCTGGTTTCCTACCTGTACAACCCTCTGCCAGACATACAAATGGCTACCAATCAAAAGAGCAACAAGTAACGAATGAGGTTTTCGTTATGGAACGCTGGGAGGTAGATTACGATTACCTCAAAACATTAGGAATGGAAATAGTGCAGGGAAGGTTTTTTTCTTCTGACTTTCCATCGGATTCTTCAGCCATTGTAGTGAATGAATCGGTAGTAAAGAAATTAGGTTTTAAAGATCCCATTGGTAAAACATTAATGGAAGCGGGTAATGATAAATGGTATACGATTATCGGAGTAGTAAAAAACTTCAATTTTGAATCCTTAAGAGATAAAATTGGTCCTTTGGCCATGCGTTTAGAAAATGACATTAGGGCAATTACTTTTCGTTTTGAAGGAAAGAAGGCTTCTGATGCCATTGCCCTCCTAAAAAATCAATGGAAAAAAATAGCTCCAGGACACCCTTTCAACTATTCTTTTTTGGATGACCGCTTTAATAGTATGTACCGGCAAGAACAGAAAACCGGAGAAATCTTTGCCGTATTTTCCTGCCTGGCCATCTTTATTGCTTGCTTAGGTTTATTTGGATTAGCCGCCTTTACGGCAGAACAGCGCAAAAAAGAAATTGGAGTAAGGAAAGTTTTAGGAGCCTCCATTAGGGGAATTGTGCTTTTGCTATCCAAAGACTTTGGTAAATTGTTGATTATAGCCTTCCTGGTAGCCAGCCCCTTAGCCTGGTGGAGTATGAGCGGATGGTTACAGAATTTCCATTTTCATACTTCCATTGGCTTTGAAATTTTCTTAGTGTCTGGTTTGCTCTCTTTTCTTGTGGCCTGGATCACCATGAGCTATCATG
>NZ_SMMB01001039.1 GCF_009711365.1 Xanthovirga aplysinae
TTTTTTTTTAACTTATTGATTATTAACCTATATTTCTAATAATTAATATTATATTTAAATTAAATTTTTATTTAAAATACAGGTAAGAAGGTTGATTTTATTAAATTTTTCATTACTTAATGGGTAATTATGTTTAACCTATTAAACCCTTATGTTATGAAAAAAATAATTCTACCCCTAATTGCTTTGTTTGTCCTTTCTACCTCCTTAATGGCTGCTCCCTCTTCAGATGGTGAAGATGCAGGATTAAGTGATGGAGGAGGGGGACGAAGTGCGGGCTTAAATACTACTGAAGTTTTATCCACCTCAAATCTAGATAATGGAAATGAAAATACTCCTTCTAATATAGAAGAAAGTAAAACCTTGGGGAACGCTGAAAATTTGAGCTGGTGGGAGATTTTACTTGACTATCTTTTTGATTGATAATGAAAGCAATAAAAACTATGAATAATTTGGTTCGCATAAGTCTGCTTGTAGTGGGCTTATGCTTCTTTTCCTCTTTAGGAGCAATAGGAAGGCCTGCTTTAAATGAAGAGATTGCTCAAAAAGAAATGAATGACATTTATAATCTTATAAAGGAGCATCTTTCAGAGGACCCCACTTTAGCTCTTAAATTCACGGAAGAACTGACTACTTTAGCGGATAAGGAAAATAATGACCTCTTTCTTGCCAAGGCATCCAATTTAAGAGGCTATATTTTAAAAAATCAACTCGAATATAAGGCAGCAATGAGAAACTTTTATGAGGCATTATCTTATATTCCTGACCAAGATAAATACAGAACTTACATTTATAGTAATATAGGGTGGACTTATACTTTAATGGAAAGATATGAGGAGGCTATACTTTTTTTAACAAAAGCAATGAAAATAAGTATTGCCCACGATAATTTTATTAGGGAAAGTATACTGGGAACTATGGCCAATACTTATATCCATTCTGAGCAATTTGAAAAAGCTTTAGAACTCCTTTATGATAGGATAAACAAAAGCCAAACCAGAGAAGACTTAATGATTGCTCATGGCAATTTAGGATATTATTTTTTGGTTAAAAATGAATTGGATTCTGCTAGCTTTCATCTGGAAAAATCAAAAGAACATAGTGTGGGCTCTAAGTATTTCAATCAATCCTATGTTCAAGCCAATTTATTATCCAATATGGGACATTTGGCCTTAAAAAGAGGAGAATTGAATATGGCACAAAGCTATTTAGAAGAATGCTATAACTTATCCGATAAATTAAATATTGGTATAACAATAGAAGAAAGCCTGGAGGGACTTACTCAAATATTCTTGGACAAAAATGATGCACACAAATACCATGAGTACTCTCAAAAATTCTTAGCCTTTAGAGATCAGAAAAAAGAACAACTTGAAAATTATTATATCTATGAGCTTGATCGTAAGGAAAAAGAATTGGCCGACCAAAAGGAAGAACAACAGGCCATAGTGGTGGAAAATGAAAAAGAAAAAACCAATATGATTTTGTTGGTGGCCATTCTAACAACTGCTTTAGTTCTTTCCTTAACCTTTGGGTACTTCTTAATCAAGCAACGTTCCAGAATCATCACTAACCCTTATACAGGCCAAAAAATTAATCTTGGCCCATTTCTTAAGTATTTAAATCATCACGGTTATGATATCAATCAAATATCTACCATTCTGGAGAAAGATGCCGAATTCTGGTTGGAATATGACCCAAATGGAAACATTCAAGGTGCGGAAATCCTAAAACGACTAGAAAACTTCGAGAAACTCTCAAAGGCTTTCAAAGAAATCTCTGAACCTTCCTCCTGATAAAGGCTTTCTCTCATTTACTACCAAAATCATAGGGCTTGATAACCAGGATACTCCGAACCATTGCATCTAAGTTACAAAAGACTCCTCAAATAAATATCCAGGAAACCTCTCAGCTTCTTGCAATATTGGACTTAACCATTTTCGATGGTTTATTTTCAATCTCCCCCCTAACAGGATATCTTGCTTCTACCCCCACCCTATCACTTTTTCACTTTTTTTGTTCTTTCAGTTTTAGGCAAAAAACCTTCTATTAGGCTCCACCTCAATTCAGTTTACTTTAAAATATCCTCCACTATCTTTTAATTTAAATGGCTCTTTTATGATGCCAAAAGTTTTCCTCCAAAGGAAATTCTTATTCAATTGACTGTTCATTTCCCTCAGAACACCCTTCCCATCCACTGAAATTCAAGGCCCTATGAATTAACCGCCGACTT
The DNA here is from genome assembly GCF_009711365.1 of Xanthovirga aplysinae. Taxonomy (GTDB): domain Bacteria; phylum Bacteroidota; class Bacteroidia; order Cytophagales; family Cyclobacteriaceae; genus Xanthovirga; species Xanthovirga aplysinae. The sequence continues at coordinate 2,234 of NZ_SMMB01001039.1, forward strand.
AGGCTAGAAAGGGATCTGAAAGAAAACCTTCTCTGAGCATGGAGACAAAATAGGATTTATCATATTTTTTATTTAGAACTATTCCGTGACTAAAATAAGTACAAGGCATTATATAGTGGTTTACCACAAGCAACATTTGCATATTTTCTTGATTTTTTTGCATATTTGCAAACTTTACAGTTGAAACATTAAAAATTTACACCTATTTTTTTATCAGTAACGCCTATGAGAAGATTTTTAGTTTGTGAGTTTTCCCCGGTTTTAGTAACAGTAATCTTCCCCTAAAGGCTTTAATCAAATCAATGAAAAAAAATTGGATTGATGGATTATCTATTTTTTTCTAAACCATGCGATATTTTTTTTGCTTACTTTTTACAATTATTGTTTTTCCTTTTCTACTTTTTGGTCAGCAAATGCAGGTTGGAGAGCTTTTAGATCCTCAAGGAGTAAAAATTGAGGGTGCTCTTTTGATAACTTCAAATCAGCAAACTATTAGTGATGAGAACGGGAATTTCTCCCTACAAATTAATTCCTACCCTCTCAATCTGGAGGTATTCCATATTAATTACAAACCTAAAGTCATCAAATTAAATCAAGTTTTAAAGGACACCCTGTCCATTATATTAGTAGAGTCTGCTGATACTTTAAGCAGTATAGAGATAAAGGGGAAAAAAATGGTCCCCAAAAATTTAGAAGCCAATTTTCTTGAGCTAGATATTAAGAGCCTCCAAAAAAGGCCTCACCTATTTGGAGAATTTGATATTCTTCGGGTTTTACAAAAAAAAGCAGGAGTTACCAATATAAGTGAGGTTGATGGAGGCTACTATGTAAGGGGAAGTTCCAATGGGCAAAACCAGATACATTTGGACGGAGCCCCAGTATATTATGCCAATCACCTAATGGGAATTAATAGCACCTTTAACGGAGATATTATCGAGAGCGCGACATTGCAAAAAGGGAATTTTCATGCCCGTCAAGGAGGAGCTTTGGCCTCCTTTCTGGAGGTAAATAGTAAACGGGGAAGTTTGGAAAGTTACTCCCTTAGGGGTGGCCTTAGTTTGCTATCCTCCCGATTAGCGTTTGAAGGGCCAATTTCAAAAAATAAAGCTTCTTTTTCCCTGGGAATAAGAAAATCTTACTATGACCTGATTTCCAAATCATATAATAATATCAATGAAGGAAAAGAAGGTTTCTCGCCCCTACCCAATTTTAACTTTTATGATGTAAATGGTAAGGTTTTCCTTAAGCCCTCAACCAAGAATCATCTGGTTTTCAGTTACTTTAGGAGCAAAGACGGTTTTTCCATTAATGACCCAAATAATCCAGGAATAGGACTAGACTGGGCAAATAATGTAATAAACCTGGAATGGGTTTATATAATGAATAAAAAATGGAGGGCCCATTTCAACTCGAGTTACAGTAATTTTGGCTTCCTTTTGGATTTTCAAACCTTAAAAGCCTTCAATGCCGAAAATCGAACCTCTAGCATAAATAACCAGGTAGAATTTAATTTTGAACCCCACACCAATTTTAGCTTAGATATAGGCAGCTTTTTTTCTAAGTCGTTTTATCTAGCTACCACCAAAGAATTACAGAATGACTTGCTTAATTTTAAAAACAGTGATTTAGAAGAACAATCAACTTATTATGGGATTTATTTTCAGAGTCGTTACCTTATTGATGAGGACCTGGAATTCAGTACGGGGTTAAGAGTTAACGCTTTTTATAGTGATCTCCTATTTTCTCATCTATCTCCTCGACTGGCTGTAAAATACCGCCCCGCTTCTAATTGGATAATTCATGCTGACTGGAGCAGGAATTTCCAATATCATTATTTGTTTTCACTTTTAAGTATTAACCTTCCCGCTGACATTCGCATGCCTTCCACGGTTAATTTACCCGTTCAATCTGCGGACCTATTTTCTATAGGAACTTCCCTGAGTCTTAATCAGCAATTACAATTTAATGCCAATACCTATTACAAATCATTACAAAATCAAATCGTTTATGAAAATGGAGGAAGTTTAAATTTTGATAAACTGCAAGAGAATCTATTGATCGGCAAGGGCTGGGCATATGGGACCGAAATCAGTTTGAAGGCTAAAAATAAGTATACTTCACTGGATATCAACTATACCTGGAGCAATACCTGGCGTCAATTTGAAGGTATTAATGAAGGGAAAGCTTTTCATCCAGTTTATGATATACGGCATTTTATTTACATAAATTCTTTGGTTAAAATCAATACACATTTAAGCTTTGGGCTAAATTGGTTTTATAACACAGGAGCGATAACAACTTTTCCTACAGGGTATTTACCCTTACAAAATTTCAATTCAACCTCCTTCCAACCCTCCATTACGCCTTTGTTTGAAGAAAGAAATAACTTTAGAATGCCCCCATCTCATAGGTTAGATATCGCTGCAAATTACAGCTGGCAATCAAAAAAAGAATTTAAATCTACCATAACTGTGGGAATTTATAATGTATACAATCAGGCCAATCCCTACTTTGTATATTTTTCTGTGCATAGGGAGGATAGAGAATCACTACAGGTAATTCCTAAAAAGAAAGCCTTATTACCTCTTTTTCCCACAATTAGTTATAGTTTTCAAATTACTAAATAATGCTTATTAGACTTTTTATTTTCGTACTTTACCCATTGGTTTGCACCTCATGCCTCCTGAATGACAAACTAGAGTTGGATTGGGAAAACCAAGAGCCCCTTTTGGTTGTGGAAAGTTATCTGACGCCGGATCAACCCTATGAATTAAGCATGGTGGAAAGTAACCAATTCTCCCAGGACTTTGACCTCTTGTTGGTTGAGGATGCCACCGTGTATGTTAGGTCTGATAAAGAGGAAAGGCGGTTATGGAATATTTTATACGAAAATAAGGAAACAAAAAGCCTAATAAATTATACATCTACCCAAGATACCCTTCTTTACGAAAACGAACTTCCAAAGACCTATAATCTAGAAATTGAAACAAAAGAAGGGAATAAGCTTAAAGCCTCCACAGAAACCATTAATCAAGTTAAAATTTATAAATATGAGGTTAATTACCCTACTATAAAAGTATGGTTTAATAATGCAGAAAATGTCAATCATAGATATTATAGTGTTAGAATGGCTAATCTTAGCGATACCAATCCTTCCATAAAAAATTCCTATTTTAATTTATCGTCGGGGGAAAATGACACCCTTTCCCTCGAAATTCCAATAGAATACCCTGAATCATCAGAAATACAGCTAAGGTTATCACATCTGACTAAGGAACACTTTGATTTTCAGCAATCTGTTTTACAAGCTCGTTCTGCCAATGTAGATCCTTTTGCAATACCTACCCAAATAAAATCAAATATTTCAGGAGGGACAGGTATTTTCACCTATTATACTTTTGATGAAGTTACTTTGACATTAAAGAAGTAAATAATCCTCGGAGCAAGCCCCGAGGCATTAATTGTAATTGTACTCCCCACTAATTGAACAAAGAGAGTTGGTGATTGCATTGTAATTTTTTGTATTCTTTTTCAACCCTTGGTTTTTAACTTAATTTGCAATTTTATTTTCTGTACCATATTTACAAATCGAATTTACGAAATATCCTTTTCCCCAGAATTCCCCTCCCCACAATTTCTTCTTTACTTATGGACATTGCCTAAAAACTTCAATTTCAATCAAACTCTTTATTATCCTCACTATCTAGATTAAACTATAATTAGATACAGATTGAATTAGAAAGGGAACATGGTCTTTATCTTTCCCTATTTCTAAAAACCCAATTTCATATCCTTATCTATTTCCTCACATACTGATACTAAAACCTTATCTACTTCTTCACTGAAGACAACTCGCCTGTATATTGCACTACTTACAATGTGGTACAACCATTTAGTAACATTATGACTCTTGTGGATATACTTACTATCTTGCGACATCGAGTCACAAGATAGTATAACGAGGTAAGCTTTGGGGAATTAAACCCTAAAGGGGTTAAGTAACTGTTCCCTTGTACCGGTGCTCTATAAATAAAAACCGAGAATCTTCTTTATCTGTAATACCCAGTCTCCATATACACGAATATATCGATTAGGTGTAATGGTCAGGTTAGAAGCAATCGATTTACATTCCTAAAAGGCCTAAACCTCATTAAACAGCAAAAAAATTTTCCCTGTATCTCGATAAATAAGAAGTATCAAGGTAAAATAATGGATAACAAGAATAAAAGGAAGAGCTACTCATATATAGCTGTCGAATTGGAAATAATTTATCTTTTTATTCTTGGAGGAAATTCGATTGAATTACTTCTAAACGTTAGCCACTAGTTTTGAGTTTTTTCTATGGAGGAAGCATGGTCCTTAATCACATACCATTGTCCATCTATTTTTTCCAAAACATAGCTCACCACCATATGATTAAAATAAGGTTTGCCATTCCTTTCTGGTTCTCTGTACATGGCTTCGGTAGTCGCCATACCTATTTTATCCCCAATTTTTGTATTTAATATTTTGGTCTCCATGGTCCAAGTCTTGTCTTTGAACCATTCTTCATGCATGTTGACGAACTCTTCTACTGAATTTTTGATTTTAGACTGGGGTAAGATCAATTGCATATTTCCCCTAGGCGACATGGTAGATTTTAATAAATCAAGGTTT
>NZ_SMMB01000865.1 GCF_009711365.1 Xanthovirga aplysinae
ATTAACTCATGCAAAAAACAAATGGGATAGTTCACCTACCTGGTCTCCCGATGGGGAAAAAATTGTTTTTGCAAGAGAATATAGAGATTCGGATAAAATTATACAGACAGAAATTTGGGTCATGAACTCAGATGGTAGTGAGCAGACTCAAATAAAATCACTAAGTGGTGGTGGTCCTTATTTTACACCAGATGGTAGAATAGTCTTTCACTCGGAATACAAAGATAAAAAAAGTGAGATAAGCATAGCAGATGTTGATGGTAACAACATCATTCATTTGACAAATACCGAAGCAGAAGAGTGGCAACCTGAGGTTTCACCAGATGGTAAGCAAATCGCATTTACGTCTAAGAGAGATGGGAATTATGAAATCTATGTGATGAATATAGATGGGTCTAATCAAAAAAGATTAACATTTAACAAAGTTCGTGATTCTATGCCATCCTGGTCACCTGATGGATCTCAATTAATTTTTACATCAAAAACGGATGGGAAAACTAATATTTACAGGATGAATAAAGATGGTTCTTCGATAAAAATAATCATACCTAATGGTGCACAACCTGCGTGGTTAAAAACAGCCAAATAAACAGCAACTAACAGCTGCCAAGATGAAAATGCGAACCGGGTATTTTGAAACCTACCGGCAAAATTTAAAAATTATTCATCCTGGCAACTGGAGCGCATTCTTATTTTATCTTGATTGTCGCCATTCATTTTAAATAATAAAATCTATGAATTACAAAACAGGACTACTCCTTTTAATGCTACTTATACTAACAAATAGCAGCTTTGCCCAACAAAGTGATAGCCTCGCACCGGAGACTACAGCCACTGAAGCCAAGCTCTCATTCAGGGATATTCCTTATCTCAAAGAAGCCTTTATCGATGCAGCGCCAACTGATAGAAAAGACGGAATCCTCGTGGGCGAATTAGGCATCGATGGGGGCAATAAAGAGATGATTCTTAAGCTGGCGCAGGAAATCGCTGACAACAAACATGGTAACTTCGACAGCTTTCTTATTGCCCACAAGGGCAAGCTCTTATTTGAATCCTATTATTTGCGCGGCCGCATCAACCTGCCCCATCCGCAAGCATCAGCGACTAAAGCCTACACCGCCCTGGCGCTTGGCCGCGCCATCCAGCTGGGTTTTCTGAGCATGGCCGATCTAGACAAACCCCTGGTCAGTTTTCTTAAAGACCTCGACCCAACAAAATTTGTTGAGGGTGTAGAAAAGATCACCCTGCACCAGGCGCTGACTATGCGTTCCGGTATCCGCATCAGTGAAGAACAGAGAGAAGAATTCGAGAAAAACCCAGCCCTGTTAAAAGGTCAGGGGCAAATTCAGGCTTACCTCGAGCATAGTGCGCCTATTACTGCAGAGTCTCAAAGTTTTAAATATCAATTCGATCCAATATTGGTGATGCAAATCATTGATGACGTTGTGCCGGGGTCGGCCAAAGACTTTATCAAAAATGAACTTCTCGACAAAATGGGCATTACGACTTATGACTGGGGGACTGATGTTAGCAGCCTGCCGAGATCGGGAAGTGGGTCAAGCATGACATCGCGCGATATGGTCAAGTGGGGGACTTTGGTCATCAACAAAGGTAAATGGAAAGGCAAGCAACTGGTACCAGCTGCCTTTATTGCAAAAGCGACCAGTAAAATTGTCAATCAAAGTGAAGAATATGATGACACCGCCAGTGGTGTCTCAGGCACGGCTTACGGCTATTTCTGGTGGCAAGCTGATTTGTCCGTAGGGGATAAAAGCTACTTCACCAAAGCAGCCAGAGGCGGCAGCGGCCAAACTATCATTTTGATCGAAGATCTTGATCTGGTGGTTGTAACCACTACCCATCGTAGAGTTGATGATCCCGTATCAGTGACAGCAACAAGAATTCTACCAGCTTTTATTAAGAAATAGCAAACAATACAAAAATCTAAACAATGAAAAATTACAACTTTATAGTTTTAATACTTGTATTTGCATTAGTTTTAAATGCTTGTAATACTAAAAAACAGCCCTCAATAGCTAGTGATTCATCAACTACGGAAAACCCGTATTTTGGACAAAAGCCACCAGGCTTAATTCCAGAAGTTTTTGCTCCTGGAATTGTTTCAATCAATGGAAGGAATGAATCGAATATTTCGTTTTCTCCTGATTTAGACGAAGTATATTTTACAGTTAATAAAAAAGATGAAGAAGTATCTATCTATTTCTCAAAACTTAAAGGTAATAAATGGACTCCCACTAAAAGAGCAAATTTTACTAATGGGAGAAAAAAAGAGGAATTATATCCATTCGTTAGTGTTGATGGCAAAAGGATTTATTTCACAGCTTTGGATTCTATTTTCTCGGATGAAAAAATTTGGTATGTAAACCGTTTAGATGATTCCTGGAGTGATGCAATACAACTTGATTCTCCTCTCAATGATGACCTCGTTTTTTATATTAATCAAGCTAAAAACGGAGATCTTTTTTATACAAATTTATCGAAAAAATGGAAAATGTACTATGCCCTGCATAAAAATGGCAAATTTCCCGAGGTACAGGAAGTTGAAATTGAATTTGGTCACCATGGGTTTATTTCCCCATCTCAAGACTATTTGCTGGTATATGCTCGAAGCAGAGAAAATGAACAAAGAAAAGATGTTGATATCTATGTCTGCTTTAAGGAAAAAGACGGTACATGGACAAAACCAATTAGCTTCGGAAATGAAGTAAATACTAGTTTAAATGAAGGGTGTCCAAGTATCTCACCAGATGGCAAATATTTGTTTTTTACTAGAGCCGAAAACGAAGGTGGGTTATCAAATTTGTATTGGGTGAGCACAGAAATTATTGATACATTAAGACCAGTTGAATTGTAAGAGGTAAAAATAAATTTAGCATATATAATTTTGATGCCAACTTAGTATCCGTTTGGTAACGGTGCATCAAAATAATAGCCTATATAGCTGTCAGTTAAAGGATTGTTGCTCCCTTCAATTTTAACGAAAATTGAAAATGAATGCTCCGTAATCGGCTACTGCTCTTATAATAACAGTTACTAAACATATCAAATAAAGGAAAGCGTATGAAAACTACTAAATTATTAATACTGACAATCGTAATATCGTTAAATACTGTCATTGCTCAAGAAAATATAAAAAACGCTTCTAGCCTTTCACACTTAGAAGGTCCCTATCTTGGGCAAAAACCACCGGGCTTAATGCCAGAACCTTTTGCGCCAGGCATTGTTACGACAGAGCATTGGGAATATGGTGGTGGCTTCTCCCCCGACCTGAAAGAGTTTTATTTCATCAGAGAAGTTGAGGAAAATAAAGAACAAGAATTTGTTGTTTTTCAGTATAAAAATAATCGATGGCAGGAGTCAGTGATATCGCCCAGAGTAGGGCAACCTTTCATCTCACCCGACGGAAAAATCATGCATTTGGGAAGAAGATATAAGGAGCGTACTGAGACTGGCGACTGGTCGGAAATCAAAAAACTCGGTTCCTCTTTTCAGGAGATAGAGATCATGCGCCTTACGGCTTCCTCCAAAGGAACCTGGGTTTTTGATGAGGTTGGCATGCCCGATGGAGATGGCGTAATCCGTTACTCGCGATTAAAAGACGGGAAACGTGAAGAACCGGGGGCATTTGGTAAAGAGATCAACACAGGAAAAATGAATGCTCACCCTTTCATCGCTCCAGATGAATCCTATTTGATATGGGATGGCAGAAGAGAAAGTGGATATGGTAGTTCAGATATCTATATAAGCTTTAGAAGGGAAAATGGCTCATGGGGTGAGGCCATTAACCTGGGCGATAAGATAAACACAGATGCCTGGGAAGCAGGTGCCAGCGTGACACCAGATGGTAAATACCTATTCTTCAACAGGAATATGACCCCGGGTAACTACGAAAATGTAGATATTTTCTGGGTAGATGCACAAATTATTGAGACACTCAGACCTAAGTCTAAATCACTATCCTATACGATTGCTTATTCATCAAAAGAATCAGGTGATGGAGAAATTTATCTGACCAATTCTAATGGTAAATCAAAATTTAAACTAACAAATCGTGAAGGAAATGATGGTTATACAGCCTGGTCTCCTGATGGAAAACAGATGGCCATGTATGCATATCATGATGGAGGAGATACCTGGTCTATCCATACAATGAATATTGATGGTACGAATAGAAAAAGATTAACACATACAAAAAATGTATGGGATAGTTCACCTACATGGTCTCCTGACGGAAGAAAAATTGCATTTGCAAGAGCATACACTAATACAGAAGGTATATGGATGGAGGAAATATGGATTATGAATGCAGATGGAAGTGAACAGACCCAAATAAAACCATTAAAAGGAGGGGGACCTTTTTTTACACCAGATGGTAAATTACTCTATCACGCAAACATGCTGTCTTATGAAATATGTATAGCAGATATTGATGGTAGCAATATAGTTAAGTTAACAAACAATGAGGCAAGGGAGTTACACCCTGAGATTTCACCTGATGGCAAACAAATAGCTTTTATGTCTGAGAGAGATGGTAGTCTTCAAATTTATGTTATGAATGCAGATGGCTCCAATCAAAAACGATTAACATTTAATGTTCCTGAAGCCTGGGGGCCATCGTGGTCACCAGATGGGTCTAAATTAATTTATTCAGCATATGAGGATGGAAAAAATAATATTTACATGATGAAGAAGGATGGTTCATCAGTAAGAAAAATTATAAGTAATGGTTCACAGGCTTCATGGTTAAAAGTACAAAATAAAGAGGGGTTGGGTAAGATTAAATGATATAACACTTTAAAGGCGAAAAATACCAAATCAATTAATTAACAAGACACTATCCGGAAAACTGTGTAAGTAG
>NZ_SMMB01000844.1 GCF_009711365.1 Xanthovirga aplysinae
CACACTCTCTCTTAAAAAATGTATTCACATAAAATATTAGCACACTTTTTAAAAATTAAAGGAACCAGAGATGAAAGAACAAAAAGTTAAAAAATCGTCTGCACAGGATCTATCTGAAAAATACTTGAAGCGCTTAAATATAGATTACAGTGGGAAAGAACATACCATTCAATTTGTTAATGAGCTAGTCAAAAAACATATAGCAACGTTTACTTTTAACAGTATTGAAGTGCTTTTGGGGAAGGAATTAATCTCTCTTGAAACCTCCGATGTATTTCATAAAATTGTGACACAAGGGCGGGGAGGCTATTGTTTCGAACATAACAAACTCCTGTATCAAGTTTTGGAAGAGTTACAATTCAAGGTTCGTCCCTTTTTAGGCAGAGTCCTAAACAATCGAGATATTGATGCTCCCAGAACCCACCGACTTACCCTATTGAAACTGAAAGGGGACCGTTATCTAGTGGATGTAGGTTTTGGCCCATGGGGACCAAGAGAAGCCATAAAGTTCAGTGAAATACCAACTGTTTGTAAAGGGGGTCAAACCTACCGGATTAATCAAAAAGAAAAAGACCAATACCTTTTACAGATTTTCAAAGACGGGGAATTTGCAACTTTATATAGCTTTGATCTTGTTGAGTTTACGCCTTCTGACTTTTTGTTAAGCCATTTTTATTCTCATCGACACCCTCAAGCGGGCTTTGTTAATAACCTGGTGGTTTCAAAAGTACTTGAAGAAGAAATCCTTTCTTTAAGGAATCGAGAATTGCAAGTGATAAAACCTGCAAAAACTAAGACAACTGAAATTGAATCAGCAGAACATCTACAAAAGATTCTCTCCACTGAATTTGATATTAATATAAATATTGAAGGCTGTAAAAAGCTTTATGAAAAAAAGTAAAATCCATTTGGTTTATTAAATGAAATCGAACAGGATTAATCCCCATCTTTATTAGTAAGTTTCATTTTCCAGCGACCAGATTCTACCATCCCAATAGCTCCCTAAGCCTGGCATAACCAGTGGCACTGACCACCACCTCATCACCATTTTTAAGAAGAGCCAAATGGGTTTCCTTACCATACTTATCAATCTTGGCGATCTGAGATACCTGCACAATAGAGGATCGATGCACACGCACAAATTTTCTGGGGTCCAGAACTTCCTCCAGATGTTTCATGGTCTGTTTTTTCAGGTGCTTGCTTTTTGCCGTGATAATTTCAGAATAATCATCCTGGGCAGTGATGCGAATGATTTCATCCGTTGGTATGATATCGATTTTTGTACCGTCTTTTACCACTATCCTATGTATAGGTTCCTGCAAATATTCCCTTACAAGGTCCTCAGTTGCTATAGGTGGTTTAGACTGGTTGAGTAGTTTGCGGGCTTTTGCCAATCCTTCCTCAAATCGGGCCTTATTATAAGGTTTAAGCAAATAGTCAGCTGCATGAAGTTCGAAGGCCTTTAGGGCATATTGATCATAAGCGGTAGAAAAGATGATCGCTGGTGGTTGATCAATCAGTTCCAGTAGTTCAAAACCCGTAAGTTTGGGCATTTGAATATCCAGAAAGATGAGATCCGGATGCTGTGCCTGGACCTGTTTTAAACCGTCAAACCCATTTTCCGCTTCCCCTACAAGTTCGAAATCATTGTGATCCTGAAGGAAATGTTTAATTACTTCTCTGGCTGGTGGTTCGTCATCAATGATAATTACTTTATACGCGCACATTGTTTACTGTTGGTTGATGAGTTGAGGAATGGTCAATTGTACTTTGTATTGATCTAGCTCTTTATTGGTTTTTAGTAAATCTGCACTCTCATAGATCAATTGAAGCCTGCCACGTACATTCTTGAGTCCAATACCTTTGCCTTTCTTTGGCAGTGCATCCGGCTCTAAGCTGTTTATTATTTCTACCTCTAGTTGTCTGCCAGAAAACGATAAACGTACCTCAATGGTACTGATTGAAATACTCTCATAGGCCCCGTACTTGATGGCATTTTCTATCAGGGGCTGTAGGATGAGATTGGGCACCAATACTTCTTCAGGTATGCTATTAGAGCCTTCAAATTTTACGTTCAACTTTTTACCAAACCGTAGTTTTTCTATGTCCAAATAAAGTTGAATGGTCTCCAGCTCTTTCTTAATGGGGACAAGTTCTGTCTCGGCATGACCTATAGTATGACGCAGAAAAGAAGAGAGCTTTACGATCATTTCATGAGCATCCTCAGGTCGAGTTAGTGTGAGTGAACTGATAGAATTGAGACTGTTGAAAATAAAGTGGGGATTGATTTGAGCCTTCAACATACTTAACTCGGTTTCTTTTAGTGCTGATTGCATTTCAATCTCCCTGATCTTCTTTTCCTGATAATTTTGATAAAAAATTAAAAGGTAATAAATAAGCACGATTAATAGGTAATACACCGTCCCAAGTGCTAATTTCCACCCACGACCAGGAATTGGGGAAGACAAAAGTGGGCCCGAATATTCCAATAAAAGAGCGGTGAGGTAATAAGAGGCTTCAAGCCAAATAAAGATCAGAAAAGCAGCGGCAGCTAAGTGACTACTTAGGGCATTCCATAAGCTCCCTTTTTCCAAGTCAGTATATCGTACAATATACCAGATTGCCAAACCTACCAAAGAAAAACCAAAACAATAAATACCTGCCTCTACCAATGCTTGTAACCAATATAGATCCTGTGACCATTGAAGGAGCACAGTTTGCACCACAGTAAGCATGACCCAAAATAGGAAGTAGGCCAGCAAATAGGTTTTATTTTTTAAAATTGGGTTTACCATCAGGTCGCATCAATAATTTTTAATTTCACCCCCGCCAAACAATATAAATCCTTTGATACGAAGTTTTTTGTTGTTTCCTGAAGTAGTAGGCTTTATATATTTGCGCTTGTCGCTGAGTTCGCCAAACAAGGTGGTCACCTCCAACTGTATATCCCAGTCTGAGGGAACAATGAATGTGAAGCCACCAAATATAGCCAGAACATCTAGGGTGTTCCTTCCCTCAGCCAATTGAGATCCGCTCATATCGTAGCTGGCCCCACCAAAAATGGCTGAAACCTTGCCTCCCCTAAAGTTTTGTGACTGAACTTTGACCTCACCCCCACCCATGACATTTGAACCATTAAGAAATTCAAAAGATGACTCAACGTTTCTTCTTTTACCTTCAAGTTCTTTCTTTTTTAACAATAAATAACCTGAACCTATAAGCAGAGCTGGCCAGAAAATTCTTCTCAAACCTATATTGATCCCAAATTCATGCCATAAATATTCAACACTAATAAAATATACCGCAATAGAAATCATCACTATTCCCGGAAGTTTATTCGGTTTACTAACTAGTAACACAATCCCTATAAGCAGAATAAACCCTCTCCAGTTAAAAACTAAATAACTTAGACTCAAGGGTAAAAGATGAAAGTTATTCAGTAAGAACAAGACGCCAAATATAAGGAAAAGTAAGCCTATACGACTAGATCTATCTCCGGTATTGTAATTTCTCATTTGCTGTTTGGATTCTAATTCGCAAGATACATCGAGATTTAATGAAAAAGAAATGAGCTAAATGTATCCCTTTTAATCTGCTTCCAGGCTAACTTGCTACCCATTTTCTTCCTCAGGGAGACCACCCTTAAAAAACCAAAGTGAAAGAATCGACCCATACTTTGAGTTCCTTTATGAGTAGCTTATCTAAACATAGTTTTTGACTTCACCACCTCCAAAAAGGACCGTTCCTTTGATAATCAATTCCTTGGTGTGATCGGTTTGGACATCTGCATAAAACTTTCGACTATCGTTGAATCCACCAAATATGGACGTTACTTCAATACGGACGTTCCAATCAGAGGGTACGATGAAATTATTTCCACCAAATAGCACAAACAAATCTATTTCCTGGGTACCTTCAGCTAACTCCGCTGCACTAAGATCAATAGTACCACCCCCAAAAATAGTCGTGATTTTTCCACCTTTAAAATTTTTTGAAGTGACCCGTATATCCCCACCGCTTAAGACAGCATTTATGTTTAGATGATCTGAATAACCACCTACACCTTTTGTTGGATCACCCTCCGACCAATTTTGGTCCCTAAATAGGGGAGCTTTTCCTTTGCGACGGAGAATAAGCAATCCAATGAGTATTAGTAAAACAGGCCAAAATAATTTGCGGAAATCGTACCAAAACCAACGGAACTCGTCGGAAAGCACATCGGCAATGATGAAGAATCCGCCTATTGTCATCAAAATGAGGCCGGTATTCTTATTTTCTTTAGTAATTAGAAAAATGGCTCCTAGGGACACCATAATTCCCTTCCAATTAAAAATATAGTGAGATACTTCCCAGGGAATAAGATTAAAATTCTTCAGTAAAAATATTGACCCGAGTACAATGAGTATTAGACCCACAGAGGTTGGCTGAGAGTTCTCTGAAGGATTTGCTTTATTTGTTGACCGTTGAGACATAATATTTTGATTTAATGATTATGTTACAATAGTACGACTTCCTAAAAGACTGGTACAGTAGAAATCGGTGAAACCGGAAATTCTATCGGTAAACATGGAAAAGTTGTTAGCATTCAGACTAAAAGAGTAAATAATAGTCATTTTTTAACCTTCCTTTTTCTCCTCTCAACTGAATAAAAAA
>NZ_SMMB01000918.1 GCF_009711365.1 Xanthovirga aplysinae
TTCTCCAAAAAATAAAAAGTTTTGCCAGTGGTAATTGATAAATAAACCAGAGGTTAAATTTCTTTGGCCACTAAAATCAAACTGGTTGTGGGGAGCATAAGTTTTTTGAATAGGGAAATTAAAGCCGGTGCTAATAAAAGTAAATCCTGATTGCCACTTCTGGTTTTTAGATTGAAAATCGACAACCAGTCCTATGTTTTGCTCCTTAATGTTATTTCTTCTTTCTATTTCAGTCAATGTACGATGCAATCCACTGGAATTAATGGTTGAAACAGATTGAGTTTCCTCAATGGAAGGTATTGAAAGGTTTCCATCTTTTTTGGCAAAAGAATAGAAAGGGGTAAACTGTAGATTTTTCCACTGAAGGATCCCCGCTATTCCTCTGAAAAAGCCAGTTTCTAAGGTAGAGGAATTTGGCTTTATCAGGCTGTGGGATTTTCTAATGAATAGGGTGGGTTCGGAAGTTTTAGCCGGAAGAAAAGACGCTCCTAGTACTAATCCCTGGCCGCTTTGTATTAAGAAGTCACCTGCTACTATTTTTTTAATGAACCCCATTTTTTCCAAGCTAAAATGCCCACCATAATGGTCAAATCCCCATTGGCTTTCTTTAGGGTTCCAATTAATAGACTCCCCGGCATCTTTTTCCGCATTTATGGCCAAGCTAAAAACCCCATTTTTTTTAAAACGAAACCGGCTAAGAAGTCTTCCAGGCGGTCCTAAAAAGTTGTTTTCTTCATTTTTAAGTTTTCTTTCATATTGAATTGACCAGTACTTATTTTCGGCCCTGTTGATGCTTTCTCTCAGACCAGGTTGCCCTTTTTGGAAAGAAGGGTTAGAGATATAAACATGGGGTATTAATTCCTTAATTGTTTCAATTTTAAGGGTAGGTATTACTTGCAATTCATAAATGGAGATGATCGGGCCGTATTGTTTTCTGTAATCTAGAAATGATTGAATTTGTGATTCAGTGAAAATCTGTAAATCTCTGAGCTGTTCTGGTGTTATTTTATTGAGCTCAAAAGGTTCAGAAAGAAGTTCTTCAAAGTTCTCCCCAACTATTTCATCTTCAAATACGAAAAGTTCTTCTAGTAATTTATTGCTAATGGGGATTTCTTGGGCCGAAACTGTTTGAAATAAAATTAAAAAAAGAGTTAGGGAAAGCCATGTATATTTCCAAAAGAATATCATGTTGCACCAACTCGCCAAATAACTAAGGGTAGATTTCTTGGAGTTAGTGCTTAATTCATTCTTTTTCAGAGGAAAAAAAGAAGAAATACCTATCTCTTCATTTCTAGGAAAGCTCATGAATTCAGTAATAATGGGAAAGAAATAATTGGGGATTTATTGGTTGATTTAGGGAAACCGATTAAAGGCCTTCATCCTCTTTGTTGTCTTTCTTTCACTATTCCATTCATCTATCATTGCTCATTATATTTTATTTCTTTTTAATTTCTTCTAGGGAGCAAATAACTTACACTGAGCTGTTGGGAATATCCTACTTCATCTTGGGCAATTAGGGCATAATTAAGAACGATCCTAGGGTGATTAAAGCCAAGGCCAAAATAGTTTTTGTAAGGTGCGCTGCTTATTCCAGTCCTTGCGTATAATTTTCGATAAAAATTATACTCTAATCCTAATCTAAAATCTTCCTTGAGCTCCATGTTTTTACTGACCTCAACTGTTAAAAGTAGTGGAGGTGTAGGAGTGTAAGTAATTCCTGTACTTAAGATGATATCCTCTTGCTGGCTTTGATTAAAGAAAGGGGCTAAAAAATTGTGGATATAGGCCCCAAAATTCAGATTAGAGCTTAATTTGATAATTCCTCCAAACTTCAGTAAAAGCAGGTGCTCGTTTTTTCTTTCAAGATTTTGGTTGATGATCAACTGTGTTTGTAAACCTAAACTCACATTTCTTATTTCATGAGCAAAGGTTAAATTTATTTTGTTTTTGCTGTAATAATGGTCCCCAAACCTTTTTAAACTTATGGCAGCCACACCCTTTTTAACAGGTCCAAGGATGGCCGCTGAAAAAGTGTTAAATTCGGGAAGTAAGTATTGGTTTTGATAAGTGGCTAATATAATGAGATGGTTAATTTGGCTAATGCCGCCTACGTTAAAGTTTATAGCCTCGGCATCAAAAATGGAAGAACCTGATTTTCCCAGACCAGTTAATCTTGCTCCCAATTCCTGTGCATAAATAGGCTCTACCATTAAAATCAAAAGAAGAATTGTAATTTGTTTTTTAAATGAAAAGACCATTTGTGGGAATTTATCTGATATTGTTTAAATATGAGAAGAAGGGAAAGAAATTACCCTTCCTATTGGCTTATGAGATTCATTAGTCAGGGAGATTTAGAAAGGAGGGGTTTTATAATTTAAGGTTTTAAACTTGTTTGTGAAAAGGGAGGTAAGATTTGTGGTGATTTTCTTGAGACTTTAGAATATAAATCTATTTTGAAATTTATAGATGCCTTATTTGAACCAAAAGATTAAATATAAAAATGATTAAAGGGATTAAATTAATTGCTGTTTGTTTTTGGATGATTTGTCCCTGCTTTGGCCAAGGGCAAAAGGAATACTATAATACAGGTCAATTAAAAGCAGAAGGTCAAACGGAAAAAGGAAAAAAAGAGGGAGTATGGAATTTTTATTACCCCAATGGGACATTGAGTGCTGAAGAAAATTATGAGGAAGGAAAACTTCATGGGTTAGCTCATTACTTTGGTTTTTCTGGTCATTTAATTGCTAAAGAAAATTGGGTTTTAGGATTACTTCATGGGGAATCGACTTATTATTATTCAAAGGGTCAAATTGAAAAAAAAGGGAAATACGAAGAAAGTTTGTATCAGGGAGAATGGCTGTTTTATTATCTAAATGGAAAAATGAAACGAAAAGGAAGGTACCTTAACGGATTGCCTGATGGAAAATGGACTTTTTATTATGAAGATGGGACCATTTGGCAGGAAGGAAATTTTAGAGAGGGGAAAGAAGATGGTAATTGGAAATTTTATAGTACCAAAGGGCACTTACAATTTTTTGGGAAATATGAAAATGGCAAGCGGGTAGGAGATTGGTTTAAATATAATAGGATGGGGAAACGAAAAAGAATAAATCCAGATAAATTAGAGTGAATAAGAATTAAGAATTAGGAGTTAAGAATTATTATTTCAGCCGGTAAGTTCACTTTTATAGTCTATTGAAGATTTGAACTTTACCTTTTGCGTTTTGTAATTCTAGTTTTGTTGTTCCTAATTCTTAATTAATATAATTCCAGTATTTTTGAAAAACTAGTTTGTTGAAGCTTGATTAGCTAATTCTTGTTCGGAGTCCACTTTATTGGAGGATCTAACTAAGGTCATTTCATTGATTAAATTTGTTGCTCCGGCATATTTATCAATGATGAATAAAACGTATCGGATATCAACATTTATACAACGCTGTAATTCAGGTTCGAAGGCAATATCTCCACTCATAGCCTCCCAGTTTCCATCAAAGGCGGTTCCTATCAACTCTCCCTTTCCATTGATTACAGGACTTCCGGAATTCCCACCTGTAATATCATTATTGGTGATGAAATTAACTTGTAGATCCCCATTTTCGGTGGCATACTGGCCGTAATTTTTATTTTGATAAAGCTCTTTTAATTTTTCTGGTACAATAAATTCCTCATTATTAGGGTCTTCTTTTTGCATGATACCCTCGATAGTTGTGAAATTTTTGTAATGAACCGCATCCCTTGGCTGATAGCTCAATACTTGCCCATAAGTTAATCGCATTGTGAAATTGGCATCGGGGTAATATTTTTTTTCAGGATTCATTTCTCTTAGGCCTTTTACAAATAATCGATCTCCACGGTCAATCTTACCGAATGCCGCCACCCGATAAGGGGCAATTTTTGCTCTATAATTATCATAGATTGATTTACTTGTTTTAAAAGCTGGATCTTTTTCCAAGGTTTCCCAATCTGGATTATTTAAAAAGTTCTGGACAGAGGCCTCATTGGAAAAAATTGACTTTTTATAGACATGTGCGGCCCATTTATGAAAATCTCCCTTATATTTTTTTCTTTCTTTTTTAAATACCTCAGGATGTTGGTCAGCTGGAACACCTAAAAAGTACATGTCCATAAGGGCAGAAAACACTTTTTGGTCCGTTGATGCATGATAATCCTTAAAGAATTTTTCACTTCTCTCCTTTAAATTATTGGTCACCGCTTTGATTTTTTCACTGTCCCCATTTTCTTTCAGAAGGTTATATAATCCCCTAAACCGGTTACTAAAAGATAATATTTCAGTACCATACCAACCTTCTATTAGGTATAGATAAGAAAGGTTATAGTCCTTTAATTCTTGGTACCCCTCCTCTAAATCTGGTAGGGCCTCTTGATATATTGATTTTCTGGAAGGGTCACCTAAGGTCCAGGAAAGAAATTGATCTTCAATCACCTGTTTTTTTTCTATTACATGGAGTTTTTTCAGTCCTTTACTCTGGCCTATAAAATACTTCCAATAATTACTGATGCTGGCATATTTAGAAGCATATTTAATTCGAACCGCAGGATCAGCATCCATATCCGCTTTTAAGATTTCAAGTCGCTTTTGTCTGATTTTAACCCGGGTTGGATTCGATTGTTCCAGGGCTAACTGCACTCCGTAAGAAGTAAGATAGCGGTCTGTGGAACCTGGGTAACCCATGATCATAGCAAAATCCCCCTCTTGTACACCACTCAATGAAATGGGTAAATGATGTTTTGGTTTAAATGGGATGTTCTCGGCAGCGTAACCTTTTGTTGGGGATCCATCAGGACTCATATAAATCCGGAAAAGAGAGAAATCACCTGTTTGTCGAGGCCACATCCAATTGTCTGTGTCTCCACCAAATTTTCCAATGGAAGATGGAGGAGCTCCCACCAAACGAACATCATGGTAAGTTTCATAAACGAATAAATAATATTCATTTCCATTAAAGAAAGGTTTGACCTCGGCATCGTATGATGTATTTTCAATTGCCGCCTTTTTAATCTCTTCCATTACATTAGAGGCGGTTTGATTTCTTTGCTGTTCGCTCATTTCAGGTTTCACAGCGGCCAATACTTTTGGGCTTACATCTTCAATTCTCACCAAAAAGCGGGCATAGAGACCTTCATTTGGAAGCTCATCTTCCTTTTTCATCGCCCAAAAACCATCGGTTAAGTAATCCTTATCTACGGTACTATGAGATTGGATTGAACTAAAACCGCAATGGTGGTTGGTTAACAATAGTCCTTCTTTTGAAATAACCTCAGCGGTACAAAAACCTCCAAATGCGACAATTGCATCCTTTAAACTGGAGTTATTGACACTGTAAATTTCTTCCGGGCTAAGTTTTAGTCCCAGTTCCTGCATGTCTTCCTCGTTAAGTGCTTTTAAAAGGGAGGGAAGCCACATGCCCTCGTCTGCGTAACTGTTTAATGTAAAA
>NZ_SMMB01000046.1 GCF_009711365.1 Xanthovirga aplysinae
TCCTCTCTCATCATACCAACCACCTACATCACAATGCACACCAGAAAACCAAACTTGTTCAATTACTTGTTTCTGGCCTTTTTTATTTTCATTCCATAAAGAAGGAAGAAATTTTTCCCTATGTTCATCGATGGAAAGGGCATGGTAGGCTAATTTAATCTCCGGATTCAGCGCTTCATCAAAGAAACGTTTTCCATTAAAGTATCCAAGGGAGGCTACCGTATCCCATACGCCAATAAAATGGGG
>NZ_SMMB01000019.1 GCF_009711365.1 Xanthovirga aplysinae
AGGTTTTCCAAAGGATTATCCGGGTCCGGAGTATATAGCCCATTGGGATCATTGGCAGACACCGTACCTACCTTGGAATAAAGGGGGTACATGCTGTTGAGATCGCTGGCAGAAGCATCTGAAGGAACAGTAAAAGTGAAAATATCCAGCGCCTGATTTAACTGATTACTAATATTAACCACATTGTCTGTTGCCATGATGCTGCTTTTTAGTCTTTG
>NZ_SMMB01000450.1 GCF_009711365.1 Xanthovirga aplysinae
TTCAAACGATTCAGGCCTACCCTACTTCTCAGTTCGCCCAAGACTACCAGGCGGCGATGTCCGGTGCAACAGATGATGCAATGAACCAGGCAGACGGCAGTGCTGACTCTTCAGAAAACGGGATGAATTCCATTATTGATAGTACTAATAACTTCTTTCAAGGCACTAATCAATTTCAACATGTTACGCTGTCAAGTATAGTAGCTATGCAAAGCTATTACGATAAGTTCCCCTTCGTATGGGCACAGTATAAAGATACCACCTACTATTTGTATGGCAGTGACGGACAGTCGAATAGTTTTACAGGTCAGGTAGTTATGACGCAACCACCCACTCTGGACCTTACAAAACCTAACGCAGGTTATACAATCAGCTTCATTCCAGCTTCAAATCCTTCCGATTTAAGCTCAACGGACGTAGATAGCACTAAAGCAATAGATCTTACGTATTCTGATGCGGTGTTTGTCAATGATGTGAATGCGGATATTCCTGATATTGCTCTTTCAGGCATGTTTCAGCTGAAGAAAATTTTTACTGGTGATTCTGACGATACAAAGATCATTCCTTTATTGTCGGGTACCGTGAAAGGCGATACCGTTATTGGTTTTGATCAGCCACAAACCTCAGATAAGGATGCCGCCGATAGCAGCAATGGTGACTTAGCCTTTTTGCAGCAATTATTTGAGCCAAAAAGCTTCCAGGACGCTTTAAATTCTTTCATGCTTATTGGCGGATTTCTGATGACTGCACACATGTTTGCTGGAGGGCTTAAGTTCATATATGATAAATTTAAGGAAAAATTTGGCAAAGGCGAGCCTACTACGAAGGATGATGTTAACACCGCAAAAGATGACTCTGATACCTTTAACCTAGAAAGCGCCACAAAAAAACAGATAAAAACACAAAGTGAACCAAACGCAAAGGCGACACCTCCTGAGGAATTAATGCCCAACCTTGAATTATCGATTGGAAGGGTTGGTGATGCAAGTACGGTTTCCATCGTAGCCAGAGGAATAGATGCACAAGGTAATCTTTTGGAAGTGGAGGCAACCTTTTCCTCTGTGATGACAGCGGAGGATTTAACCCAATTTCAACAACTTGCTACAGATTTAAAAAGTCTCCAAGATAGCATACCTAGTGTTTTTACTGAAGATGCTTCTGCTTTTACTCAGGCAGTTGCAGATTTATCAAGCAGATATAACGATTTTTCGGTTTCTGCCAAGGGTTTTACTAATAAATTTAGTGGTGAAGTTTCGGCTGCTCAACAAGAATCATTTCAACAAAATCGAACAAATGCTGATGAGGTAGATACAAAATTGGAAGAACAAGAAGATCGAGTTACCGAAGAGCCGTCAGAAGGTGAGGGAGGTATAAAACCTGAGGAAGGAGAAGGACTAGGACGAGAGCTGGTGCCATTTGAAGGACTTGGGTAGGCCTATAGGAATTTGGGGCAAAAGTAGCGAGGCCAATCTGGAATGCGCTTAAAAGACACAAAACCCTAAGTATTTTTTGTGAAAATAGAGAGAATAAATGAGGAAAAGATAAACCTTTAATTCCCTGATTCTCTCTATTTACTTACCTAAAAATGAGGGGATTAAGAATGGATGTTTTTTCGAATTGACAAGGACTATTCTATAAAAAATAGGCCAAAGACTAAAAAGCAGCATCATGGCAACA
>NZ_SMMB01000681.1 GCF_009711365.1 Xanthovirga aplysinae
ACCCCTGATTTCAATTTTTAAAGAGGATACAGAGTTAAGAATTCCTGGGGGAGTGACTGAGGAGGCTTATGATACATTTAGATCTCTTTTTAAGGCGTTTCAACATAAATGTCAATACCGACTTTATTATATAAGAGGAGAGGATGGAAGGTTAAATTGTGGAGCTTTTTTTGTGATTTTTAAGGAAAGAATTATCTATTTGTTTAATGCTTGTTTGGATTCCGCTAAAAGCCAAAATGGAAGATCTCTTATAATTGATCGAATCATAAGAGAGTTCCAAAATTCTAATTATATTTTAGATTTTGAAAGCCCTGAAGATCATTTGTTCTCCAGATTTTATAGGAGTTTTGGGGGAGAACAAGAATATTTTGATCATTTTTCTTATAATAATTTACCAGCTGTTGTACAAAATCTTCATCAAATCAAAATGAAGATTCATAGAGGGATACTTAAGAAAATGGGCAAGTTGTAAAAATATGGGAGTATTAAGGTATATTTGAAGGGCTTTATAATCTTAATTTGTTGAATAAGATTACTAAGAAAATTTTGGAATAACTTTAAGGAAAGGAATGCTAGCGTAATTGGCTCTAAAAGTACCTTTACCCTTCAAATTAGAATTTGTTATTATTTCCTAAGGAAAAGTAATGAATTCAAATGCTTTTTAAAATTAAGCAATGCGAGGTTGTTGAGATTTTTTGAATAAAAATGAGGCCAGTTTTATGATATTAATACATGAATCTTCCTGGAAAAAGGTAATGCAAGATGAGTTTGGGAAGCCTTATTTTAAGAAATTGTCCGAGTTTGTTGAGAAGGAGTATGAAAATGAAACCATTTATCCTATAAGGCAGGATATTTTTAAGGCTTTTGAGAGCTGTCCCTTTAATAAACTGAAAGTGGTTTTAATAGGCCAAGACCCTTACCATGGGCCTGGACAAGCGAATGGGCTATGTTTCTCCGTAAATGACGGAATTAAAAAACCACCTTCTTTACAAAATATATTCAAGGAACTTCAATCCGATCTGAATACAGAAATAAGGGAGTCAGGTTGTTTGCAGCGTTGGGCCGACCAAGGAGTTTTACTATTAAATGCTACTTTAACTGTTGCAGCTCAATCTCCTGGAGCACATCAAAACAAGGGTTGGGAAGAGTTTACAGACCAAGTTATTCAAAGGATATCTGATCTTAAAGAACACGTGGTCTTTATTTTATGGGGGGCTTATGCCCAAAAGAAAGGTAGGAAAATCAATGAGGGTAAGCACCTAGTAATAAAAAGTGCTCATCCTTCTCCTTTGTCAGCACGAAGAGGTTTTTTTGGTTCCAAACCTTTTTCCAATACTAATGCTTTTCTCAAAAGCTATGGAAAGGAAGAGATTAAATGGTAGATAAGCTTTATAGATGTCTATAAAGGTAGAAAAATGGGGGTTTGTCTTCTTGTGCAGAAATGCAATGGTACTGGAAAAAGGAAGCTAGTCTAGATTTAATTGATTAACTTCCTGATCCTTATAGAATAAGTTCTATTTTTAGGGTGTTTTTTTAATTTTATTTCATTAAGTATATTTTTATCACTTCAGACAAAAATTCGACAAATCTCATTATTAATTAAATTAGACTCATTCCATTATCTTACTTTTACTTAATCCCTTAAATAGAAAGAAAAACCCTGGTTAAGCCTTCGATTTAATTTCTATTACTTGCTTGCTTTCTCCAAGAATGGTTCTAAAAGCCTCAATAACCAATATAATGGATAAACTCAAAAGAGCTACTGCAATTATCCCCACCAATGTAAACCCAGTTTGAAGGATTAACTGGCTTAGTGCCCAAATAGTCATACTTAGCATAAATACCATTGGTATAGCAACAAACCAAGTGTTTTTATTTTTTTTCTTCAACCATACATAAACCACTAATAGGGCCAGCCCTGCTAATAGTTGGTTTGTGGCTCCAAATACTGGCCAAATGGCTTTCCATACAGGAATAGGGTTTCCCAGGGCGTCATGTAGCGCGATAAAATTGAACATTAAAGGAATTAATAAGCAGGATAAAGTAGCTAAGATCATGTTCAATCTAGAAGATTTTAAGCTAAAAAATTCCTCAAAAATATACCTTCCCAAACGTGTGGAGGTATCCAAGGTAGTTAAAAGAAAGGTGGAAATGGTAAGAATCCCAAAGGATTGACCCATTTCAAATGGGAGGCCTAATACGGAAAGAAAATTTCCAATTCCAGCACCGTATACTGCCAGTGGGTCCTGCTTTACCATTGGACTATCTTTTGTAAGCATAGCAACAGTAAACAAGGCAATAACGGCTACTAATCCTTCAATCAACATAGCTCCATAACCAATTTTTCTTGCATCTGTCTCGCTATTTAATTGTTTGGAGGTAGTTCCAGAAGAAACTATTGAATGAAAGCCCGAACAAGCTCCGCAGGCAATAGTGATAAATAGGATTGGGAAAAGAGTTTCATTGTTGATACTTGTCCAATCGGTGAAGGCTGGGTAGGACATTTCAAAGCCACCAAACAGGATTCCAATAAATGCACCTATTAAAGAGCCATATAAAAGAAAGGACGATAAATAGTCTCTAGGTTGCAGTAATGCCCAGACTGGTGAAATGGATGCAATGAGACAATACAGAAGTAAAATAATGCTCCAAAGTTGTTGATTTGACAATCCAATACTTTGTGATAAAGAATTTAACTCCAAAGGGAAAAGGTCACCTACGTATACACCGATGAAAACAAGGGGTACGAATAAAAGGGAAGTCCTCCAAAGAGAGAGCTTCTTTCTAAATGCTAAGAAACCGAAAATTAGCGCCAATAAAATAAATAAAGAGGAAGAGCTTGCCACTTCTGGTGATTTACTGAAACTTAAACTACTAAGATCAACAAATACAATGAGGATATATATTAGTGCCAACCAAATAAAAACTAGCATCATTCGGTAGGCTAGTGGGCTCATATGTTCTTTCGCAATTTCAGCAACTGATTTTGCTTTATGGCGAATAGAAGCCATCAATGAAGTATAATCATGAACACCTCCAAAAAATATGGAGCCCAAGACTATCCATAAAAGAGCAGGTAACCAACCAAATGCTAAACCGGCAATTATTGGGCCTACCACTGGTCCAGCTCCCGCAATAGAGGAGAAGTGATGACCTAATAATACAGCACTCTTAGTAGGAACACGGTCAACTCCATCGTAATCCGTATGACTTGGAGTAGGGTTATTGTCATTGACCTCAAAAGTTCGGTCCAGGAATCGGCCATAA
>NZ_SMMB01000643.1 GCF_009711365.1 Xanthovirga aplysinae
AAGAAGAAACGGAGCTTTTATCCGAAAAAAACAGTAAAAAGAGACTATTCGGAACTTATTTTCGGAACCAGGGCAGTAATAGAGACTATTCGGGCCGGTAAAGATATAGACAAGTTGTTTATTCAACGCGGACTTTCTAACGAATTGATTAGTGAATTAATTCAGGAGGCCAATGCATATAAAATTCCCTATGTAAAAGTACCAGTTGAGAAACTTAATCGGATTACACGAAAGAATC
Source organism: Xanthovirga aplysinae (assembly GCF_009711365.1). GTDB lineage: Bacteria > Bacteroidota > Bacteroidia > Cytophagales > Cyclobacteriaceae > Xanthovirga > Xanthovirga aplysinae. Next base: position 239 of record NZ_SMMB01000643.1, read on the forward strand.
ATCAAGGGGCTATTTGTTTTCTTTCGGCAGTAAGTTATGCCTCTTTAGATCATATTGTCAGTAGTTGTTTTGAAAAGGGGAAAATGCCTTTGATTCTAATTTTGGATCGAGTTACCGATGTCCGAAATTTTGGAGCTATTGCCCGAACCGCCGAATGTGCTGGTGTAGATGCTATTGTGGTCCCTTCCCGAAATAGTGCTCAAATCAATAGCGATGCTATGAAGACGTCTGCCGGAGCTTTGAATTTTTTACCTATTTGTAGGGAGGATAATTTAAAAGAGTCTATTCGTTTTCTACAACAGAGTGGGATTCGAGTTATAGCTTGCACAGAAAAAACTGATGCCTTGCTTTATTCTATTGATTTCTCTGTCCCCACGGCTATTATTATGGGATCTGAAGAGGATGGCGTTTCGCCTGAGTATATAAAAATGGCTGATGGTAGGGCAAAAATACCTATGGGGGGGAATATTGAATCTCTTAATGTTTCCGTGGCTGCGGGAGTAATCATTTATGAAGCAATCAGGCAGCGTTCTTAATTTTTGGGATGTAAAATTAAAAAAAAGAGACTGTCTTCAAATTTAGACAGTCTCAATGATGTTTTTACAATTCTAAAAGATGTTTAAAGAAATTCGGCACCTTTTAGTTCTTTCACATCCTTTAGGTATTGACTAAAACGATGGACTTGGTCTTTTTCACAAATCAACAAAACATTATCACATTCTGCCACCAAATAATTCTTTAGTCCCTGCACAATGATTAATTTATCTTCTGGGCCTTTTATCATGCAGTTGTCACTGTCATAAGTAAGGGCATTGGCCTCGATTACGTTTTGTTGTTCGTCTTTATCTTTTATTTCGTGTAAAGCATGCCAGGAACCTAAATCTGACCATCCAAAATCACTTAAAACTACATAGACATTTGGGGCCTTTTCCATGATTCCATAGTCAATGGAAATATTTGGGCATTTTCCATAGTTTGAATTAATAAAAGCCTGTTCATCAGTAGTGTTAAAAGAAGTTCTTCCCTCTTCAAATAGACCAGCTATTTCGGGAAGATAGTTTTCAAAGGCCCGTATGATGCTTTTTATATTCCAAATGAATATGCCTGCATTCCAAAAATAATTTCCACTTTTTATGAATTCCTTGGCTTTTTCCTCATTAGGTTTTTCGGTGAATGATTTAACTTTGACCACTTCACCCGGCACGCCCTTTTCATACTGAATATATCCATAGCCAGTTTCCGGTCTGTTTGGCTTAATACCTATAGTTACCAGGTTCTCACCCTTATTGGCGGTAGCCAAGGCTTGTTTTATTGAGGTTACAAAACTAGCTTCTTTAAAGACTGCGTGATCTGAAGGAGCCACAATTATGTTGGCGTCAGGGTCTTTTTCCTGAATTTTATAGCTGGCATAAGCAATACAAGGAGCAGTGTTTCTTCTTTCTGGTTCTTGAAGGATTTGTTCTTCCTTTAGGCCGGGAAGTTGTTCTTTTACCAGCTCACTGTAATGCTCGTTAGTTACCACAAAGATATTTTCTGGCGGGCAAATCATTAGAAAACGTTCATATGTCATTTGCAATAAAGACATCCCCGCTCCTAAAACATCCAGAAATTGTTTAGGTCTATGGTTTCTGCTATAGGGCCAGAATCGACTACCAATGCCTCCGGCCATAATAATTACGTAAGTGTTAGATTTCATTATACAATACCTTCTTTGAGTAAGTCGTGAATATGGACGAAACCTAGAACTTTTTCTTCATCCGTTACTACCAATTGGGAAATATTGTTTTCTTGCAAAATTTTAAGGGCGCTAGTGGCATAAGTACCTTTTTCCACTAGTTTCGGGTGGGGGCTCATGATATCCTTAGCTTTAATTTCTGCAATATTATTATATTTTCCAAGCATTCTTCTAAGGTCTCCATCCGTTATGATACCCAAAAGTTGTTCCTTCTCATTCACAACTGCAGCTGCACCCAATCGTTTGGTGGAGATCTCAATAATAACCTCTTTTAAGGAGGAGTTTTCCTTTACCGTTGGACATTCGTGTCCTTTATACAAATCATCAACTTTTAAATATAATTTTTTACCCAATGCTCCTCCAGGATGGTAACGGGCAAAATCCTGACTGCTAAAATTTCTTGCTTGCAATAAACATACCGCCAGTGCATCCCCCATGGCCAGATGGGCTGTTGTACTCGTAGTTGGAGCAAGGTTATTGGGACAAGCTTCCCGCTCAATGCTAGCATTTAAAACAAAGTCTGCTTGTTTGGCCAAATAGGAGGTGGTGTTACTACACAAAGCTACTAATTTTACTTCTATTCTTTTTATTAAGGGGACCAGCACTTTAACTTCAGGGGTATTTCCACTTTTCGATATACAAATGACAACATCCTCTTTTTGTACCATTCCCAAATCACCATGTATAGCATCAGCAGCATGCATAAACAAGGCGGGTGTTCCAGTGGAATTGAGTGTGGCAACAATTTTATTGGCTATATGAGCACTTTTTCCCACACCCGTTACCACCACCCGGCCTTTGCTGGCTAAAATGGCTTCTACACAAGCCTCAAAATCGAGATCAAGATAATCTATGATTTTTTTTATGGCCTCAGATTCATTTAGAAGTACTTCTTTTGCTATATTTTTAATATTTTTCACTAAATTCAAACTGTCAACGTTAAAGATCTGATAAATAGCTTTTAAAGCTTTTGTTTTTGACGTAAAAGCTTGTTTTTT
>NZ_SMMB01000981.1 GCF_009711365.1 Xanthovirga aplysinae
TAAGCTTAAAAGCGCTACATTGGGTCTGGGGTTATTGGGAGTGTTGACGGCATGTAATTTTGATGATTACGATAATGTTGACCCTAAGAGTCCCTTGGAGACAAAATCTGACTTTTTGTTTTCCAATGCTCAAAAGGCCCTAATAGATCAATTAAACTCTCCAAGTGTTAATATCCAGCCAGCCAGACAATTAGTCCAATATTGGACAGAAACTACCTATATGGAATCCACTGTATGGAATTTAAATAACAGGGATTTACCTGGACGGCACTGGACAGTCCTTTATCGGGATGTTTTGACTGATCTTCAGGAAGCAAAGATAATGTTAGAAGAAGAAAAGGTGGGGCTTTCTGAAGAAGAATATAACGGCAAAAGTGCCATGATTTCTGTTTTAGAGGTCTATACCTGGCAATGGATGGTGGATTTGTTTGGGGATGTCCCTTACACGGAAGCATTAATGGGGGAAGAAAATCCACAGCCTGCCTATGACGATGCTCAAACTATTTATGCAGATCTAATTAATAGATTAAATGGGGCAATTGAAGAATTGAATAAGAATTCAGGAGCCTATTATGCTGATGCTGATCTTATTTATAAGGGGTCGGTTGCGGAATGGTTAAAGTTTGCAAACTCTTTAAAATTAAGAATGGGTATTCGGTTGACGGGAGTCCAACCTGCTACTGCTCGACAATTGGTGGAGGAAGCCTTTGCAAATGCTTTTACCTCAAATGAAGATAATGCTACTTTTCCTTATTTGACCGGTTATGAGAACGGTAATCCTATTTTTGAACAAGTAAATACAAGGCCGACTGATTTTGTTCCTGCCAATACCCTTATTGATAAAATGAATGCTTTGAAGGACCCACGACGTCCGTATTATTTTAATCTTTGGGAAGAAACGGATGATGACGATAATGTGATCGATAGCGGTTATAAAGGTTTAGCTCCAGGAATTTCAGGTAGTATTGCAGATTTTTCATATCCTTCAGACCTTATGCAAGATGTAAGCTTTCCTGGGGTTTATATGACTTATGCTGAGGTAGAGTTTATTCTTGCCGAGGCTGCTGAATATGGTTGGAATGTTGGTGGAACTGCTGAAGACCACTATAATAAGGCAATAGAGGCTTCTATTTCTGAATGGGCGTCCCTTGCTGAAGAGAATGCCGATGTTGCTATAAATGAATATTTGAGTAATCCATTGGTAAACTTTCAGACAGCAGAGGGTGGAGACCATGTAAAGGCCATCGCTCTACAGAAATGGATTGCTTTATATAATCAAGCACCAGAAGCCTATACAGAATACAGACGATTGAAATGGCCTGAATTAAATACACCTAATAATAGGGATATGGCTAACTATCCAGTACGTTTTACCTATCCATTTAGCGAGCAAAGTCGTAATGTAAATAGCTGGAGAGAGGCCGTAGATAAAATTGGCGGTGTGGATTCTTATACAGCACCAATATTCTGGGAAACAAAATAAATAAGACAAAGTTGTTTAATTTTATTTATGAGGCTGTTTCAAATGTAGAGACAGCCTCTTTTTTTATCAGATTGATTCGTGGGGTGCCAGACTCAAGTTATTTACTATAAAAAAAACTTAAATACTGAGAGCTTTTAGATTTAATGGATTCAATAATATTGGTGAAGTGTCCAAGAAGTTTATTTCCGATATGGATTCAATTAATTTACAGATAGGTTTATCTTTGATCCAAACAAATTTCAAATGAGGTTTTAATAAACAGAATTCAGTGTTTCCTCAAGATGTAGGGTTGATTTGAAGTGTTTTGGTGACGTTAATTTAAATTTTTTTGTTTTTATGAGGAGTAATACTTTCTATATTTTAGAATGAAATAACTAAAATCAAGTGGTTTTTTGGGGAAAGGTAGTGTGCTTATCGAGTTTTAATAGTAAATTTGCTCTAATTTGATTTGCTGTAAATACTGTTTAAGATATGAAGTTGTTGAAGATTAATTTTTTATTTGCCCTGTTGGGTATTTTGGTAGTATTTTCTTCTTGTAAAAAAGATGATGATGAAGAAGTGGAGATTGATTATCAATGGTTGATAGGTGGGCCACAAAATGTGAGAACCGGGGCTATTGAAGAATATAGAAATACTCCAGAACCTGATAAAACCTATATTTGGACGTTAAATGGTGAGCCTATTGAGGATGAAAATGGTGTGGTTACCATTCATTTTATTAGGAGTGGAGATTATACTCTCCGTGTAAGTGATTTGTTGGAGAAGGAATCTGGAGAAATAGATATTTCTGTAACAGCTGATATTCTTCAGTTTATTAAGCAATCGGCGACTTTAAATGAAACGGACCCTATTATTGTGCCTATTAATTTAACCGGTCCTGCTATTTATGGAATCAAGGTAAAAATAAAGGTCCCAAAACAGGATGATGTTTATCAAATTTTAGGTTATAGGTTGGATACCGATATTCCGAATGAGGATGGTTATCAGAATTGGGAAGTAGAGAGAATTAATGATGAGGAATTTTATGTGACTATCCCTGAAGGAAGTACATCTGCTGATCTATTGCTTGAGCCACAAATTATCAATCAGAGGCGAGAGGATCGTCAAATTGATGTTGAATTATTGGGCCTAGAAATTATTGATCCAGCACCTGATTCGGAGCCCACTGTGGTACTTACAGATGAACCTGCTTTCACTAAAACTACCTATATTATCAAAGATAATATCAAAACCATAGGTTTTTCAAATGCCACGGAAGAGGTCACCGCAGAGGATGTAAATGACAATAATGAGTATATGTTGCATGTTCAGTTAGATAAGCAGGCTGACCGAGATGTTTTAGTCAATTATACAATTTCGGGTGATCACGTAATGGATGATCTTACCGGGGAATTTACTTTCGTGGGCAAAGAGGAGGAACCAGCAGATGATTCTGGTGTAGAAATAGAAGTGGTAAGAACTTCCTTCTTTATTCCGGTTAAGTTAGATGATCAAGCTTTTACCGATGGTGGTACTGTAATAGTGGATATAACCAAAACAACTGAAGATCAAAAAGTAGATGAAGGAACAATGAGTGCAACCCTTACATTGAATCCTTAAGCACTCACATTTATAAAGTTTAAAAGGCGTTGTTGGAAAACAACGCCTTTTTAGTTTTTCTACCAATTATTCAAGGTTCATTAATTTTTCTTTTTTAATAAATCCTTAATTTCCTCCAAAGGAATGCTCAATTCAATGGTTCCAAAGTAATAAGGGGCAATTTCATAGACATTGTAACAAAAAATAATTTCATCAGGTCTCAAAAGAAAATTCTCGGTAGGGGGTATGTTGCTAACCAATAAACCTCCTTTTTGATTTAGGGAATCTTCTACTTGAAGCTCTTTCTCCTCCCTATATTTAGCATTCAAAAGTTTACTTAGTTCTTCTTCATAACCTTGATTAAAAATATCATTTAAATGCAACACCGTCCCTTTTTTTAAGTCAATATTAAAGAAATTGGAGGAGTGCATGCCATGAGCACCTCCGGTATAGGCATCATCTTTTAATAAGAAACTTATGTTTTGGGAATTTTGATGTTCAATACTCATTTCGGCCTGATAATACCAGTAGTGCGGAGCTTGAGGGTATTCTAATATAAATTCCTTGTACTCCCGAAGAAACTGCTTCATTAAAGCATCCAGAGATAAAATGGTGGTGTCAGATATATAGCCAGATAGATTTTTTTCTAATCTTTTATTAATCTCACCATTGATTTTTTCATAGTGGGGCCCTTGGTCAAACTCGGGATAGCGTAGACTTATAAAAGCACAATTTTCCGTTTTCTGATCACATTTTAAGCTGTCTTTAAGCTCTATAAAGGAATAATGAAGTTCTTCTTTTGAGGACAGGGAAGAAGTTTTCTTCCCATTGCAGGCCCAGAATATGAAGGGCACTAAAATTAAAAAAAGTATGGGTCTATAAATCATAAAATGTTTTTTAAAAATAACCCTCAAAGAAGCTGCCAGAGTTATAAGAACCTTATGTTTTTTTTAAGTTTAATCATTTTCTCTTTTTACCAACAATCAAATGATCTTCCCAGTTTTTCTTTTCGCTTGGGTGACAAACTAATGAAACCCTTGGTAAGCTAAAATTTCAATGACTTTTGGGAAAATAGCTTATTAATAAGAAAATAAGGTACCAATATGAGCACATCCAAAGTTTGCTTTCCTCTAAGCCAAGTTTCAAATTATTAAATACAAATTCCTTCTCCTCACTTTGTTCAATGGAATTGAATTTTCTCAGGATCATTGATGTATTAGAATAAAGTCAATAAATGATCATGTCTATGAGAAAAACTCAGTTATTGCTTTTCGGCCTGTTGTTAATAGGACTACAAGTTTGGGCCCAGGAGCCCGACCGGGAAGCCATGAAAAAAGAAATGAAGGAATATTGTGAAAAAAACATATTCCCAGTTTTAAATGAACAACGGACCAAGCTAGATGCCTACCTCTACGATCATGAAAAAGAGAAGGTAGACAAAATTCGTATGAAATTGCGTGAGATGAAGCAAAAAGCCATGGAGGCTAAAAAGGAAATGAAAGAAAAATACAAGGATAAGGAGGTATATGAGTATTCGGATGAAGATAAGGCCTGTTTCCGCGCATATTTAAAAATGCACAGACATTTAATGCAAAAAGCCTGGTGTATTGTAGACAACCATGAATATCAGGTTTATGTGTTAATGGATGCAATGGGTGAGCAGCACCAAAAATGGCACAAGGATATGAAGGCCATTTACCATAAATATTATCCTAAATGTGAGTGTAAGGACAAAAACCATCATCATGACAAGTGGATGAAGCACCATTGGAAAATGATGAAGTACAAAATGGCTCCTGTGCGATTCTTGCTTTACGACCCTAAGAATCCTAATCCATTTGAAATGCACCACTAAATTAAATTGTGAAAAGTTAATAGTTAAGGTAAGAGAAATTCTAAATCTTAACTATTAACTCTTTACACTTAACTATTAACTAGTAAATCCTTAAATTCCTCATTGTTATAATTGGCCATTCCGCTGTGTTTGAAAATTATTTTTTCCTCAGGATTGATTACAAAAGTGGTAGGTATGGATTGGCTTTGGTACACCTCTGGTATGGGACCATTTAAAAAATATACGGGGAAATCAAATCCCTTCCGATCAATGAACTTTTTGGCCTTTTCTAGATCCTCATCTACTGAGATCATTACAAAGGCAATGTCTTCTTCATTGCCCACTATTTGGTAAAGTTTTTGGATATTGGGCATTTCCGCTACACAAGGAGGGCACCAACTAGCCCAGAAGTTTATAAAAATGGTCTTTCCCTTTAATTCTGAAAAGGCAAAGGGTTTTCCTTCCAATGTCGTCAGAGGAAGGCTGAAACTCGCCTTTTCCATTTGTTGATTTTCAATCTCAGTAGAAGGTTTAATGATCCCCGTTGCCAAGACAAGCTGCTGTACCCTTCCGATCACTTCCGTATGTAAACCTGTAAGGTACAATATGCCTGCAATGGTAATTAGAATGCCCCAGCTTCTTAATTCTTTTTTTAATGATTTGCTTTTGCTCATAACTTATTCCTGTCCTGCCTTTATCATACGGGCCCTTTGTACATTGGTTTTTTTCTATTTCTACTTTTGATTGGCCGCACCTACCTTTTCCATTCTGTTTTAAAAATAGGCCTTCGTCTATAATTTCTTAGCACTTATCGAATAAACCTTTTTAGAACCAGCATTTTTGATAGATTTATCAATAATTAACAACAATTTTCAAAGGTTTGGGTTTGTTTTCCTTTCCTTTTCATATTCCACAGCATAAAGCCATCCCTTCTCAATATTGTATTTGACCACTTTAGAATTTCAGAAATTTAAAATGGATTTACTCACTTGCTTCTCCTGCAGGCAGTTACATTGGTTTTTCGGCAATAACATTTTTTCTTCCCAGGAGGACAAAGGAAAGCCCTCCATATAAATTAAGGGCAAGCCTGATCTTAAAATTCCAAATTGATAAACCGGAAACCTGTTAATCAATTGGGAGATTTTACATTTCATTAAACCCAATACGGAGAGAAGCAATCTTTAGTATGGAATAGAAAGTCGATAAAATTCTATCATTATAATAAAGGCCTTCGTCGACATTTTTATTACACTGATCGAAATCAAATTTTTTGTGTAAGGTT
>NZ_SMMB01000319.1 GCF_009711365.1 Xanthovirga aplysinae
CCTAACAATAAAATTCTTACAGATTTAAAATCTAAATGCTCTAATCCTTTTAATGGATGAAAACAATCAATTAAAGTTTAGAACTAAATTCGAATTGATTCCTTCTAGGATTTACCTTCAAAATTAATATTATGAGAAAGTTATTTTTAGCTGTTTTGAGTATCCTTATTTCTGCTCAACTAAATGCTCAACATATAGAAAATGTCAACCCCGAATTTGCTCTTGTCATCCATGGTGGAGCTGGTACCATCAAAAAGGAAAACATGACCAAAGAATTAGAAAAGGCCTATCGGGAAAAATTAACCGAAGCCCTCCAGACTGGTTATGATATTCTTAAACGAGGGGGAAGTAGTGAAGAAGCCGTTCAGAAGACCATCAATGTGATGGAAAACTCTCCATTATTTAATGCAGGAAAAGGTGCGGTGTTGAACGAAGAAGGCTTTGCGGAACTAGATGCCTCCATAATGAATGGAAAGACCTTAAATGCCGGTGCAGTAGCAGGAGTTCACCACATCAAAAACCCTATTGATGCAGCTATTAAAGTTATGAATGTTTCCCCACATGTAATGCTTGCCGGAGATGGGGCAGATCAATTCGCCACTGAACAAGATTTGGAAATGGTGGAAGCTGAATATTTTATTACCAATAGAAGAAAAAAAGGATGGGAAAAAATTAGAAGAAAAAAGCTTTCCGGGAAATTAATAGATGAAACAGACATTGAAGGGGATGATAAGCATGGAACAGTGGGCGCTGTGGCCTTAGACAAAGGAGGAAACATTGTTGCAGGCACATCAACTGGAGGAATGACTTACAAGCAGTATGGAAGAATAGGGGATTCGCCTATAATTGGAGCAGGAACTTATGCCAATAACAAAACTTGTGGAATTTCAGGCACCGGTTGGGGAGAGTATTTCATCCGAAATGTAGTAGGACATGATATTTCTGCTATGATGGAATACAAAGGCTACTCTTTAAAACAAGCCTCAGAAGCCGAAATCAAAAAGGTGGAAAAATTAGGAGGTGACGGTGGAGTAATAGGCATTGATCATAAAGGAAATATCTCCATGGCATTTAATACTGCTGGAATGTATCGTGGATACGTCACGGCCGATGG
>NZ_SMMB01001231.1 GCF_009711365.1 Xanthovirga aplysinae
GAGAATACCGAGTGCTTCTTCCGCCCTTTTTCCTCTTAGATCTAAATTGGTAGAGAATTCACTCATTTTATGGTTGACATTGTAGCCTTTCATGGCGGCCGGTTTTTCTACTTCTTGAACAACCTTTCGGTATGTCTTTCTGGAAATTCTTTCCAAGCGGTTTAGCTTTACTTTAGAAGTTAATTGGCCGATGGTAATTTCAGCATCCTTACCTTTTAAGTTAACTATTTCTCCTACGGTTTCTTGCCCTTTAATTCTAACCAAGTCGCCAAGGTGGATTTCTCCTTCAATTACTTTTATTTCCTCCCTACTTTCCGGAATATGTTCTGTTTTTACGCTTTTCTCCAGTTTTTCAAGGTTTTCTCGGATCTTTTTGGTTTGTTCCTTTTCAGCCTTTTTTTCACGGATTTCACGGATAGTATTTTCAATTTCTCGGTTAGCCTCTTTTAGCAAATGTTTGGCTTCTGTTTTTGCTTTGTTCAACACCTTCCTTCGTTCCATTTCCAGGTATTCTTTGAGTTCCTGGTATTCTTTAACTGATTTTTCCAATTCGTTATCCTTTCTGGAAATATTTTTATTCAAATCAGCGTACTTTTTTCTTTCTCGTTCCAGTTGTCCCAAAAGCTTATCATAACTCACATGATCACTCCCTACCTTACCTTTCGCATTTTTAATGATTTCATGTGGTAACCCAATTTTCCGGGCAATTTCCAAAGCATAAGAACTTCCTGCTTTGCCAATTTCTAATTCATACATGGACTCAAGTTTGTCGAGGTCAAAGCGCATGGAAGCATTGGAAAGGCCTTGGGTTTTATCTGCAAATTTTTTGAGGTTAGCATAGTGGGTAGTAATTACCCCGAATGTTTTCTTTTTATTTAAATCATTGAGCATGGCTTCTGCAAGTGCTCCCCCAAATTGAGGTTCGGTACCAGTTCCAAATTCATCAATAAAAAATAGTGTTTTTTTATCGGCAAAATTGTAGAAGTATTTCATATTGGTTAAATGCGAGCTATATGTACTCAAGTCATTTTCTATAGATTGCTCGTCTCCAATATCGATAAAAAGGTGTTTAAAGACTCCTGCTTTGGAATGTTCATGAACCGGTATTAAAAGACCTGATTGCAACATGTATTGCAAAAGAGCTACGGTTTTCAGGGTCACAGATTTTCCACCAGCATTTGGACCTGATATAAGCACAATACGTTGTTGGTGATTTAAAGTGATGTTTAAAGGAACAACAGGTTTTCCTTGAGCTTGATGAGATAAGAAAAGTAAAGGATGTTTGGCATGGTGCCAATCAATTAATTGGGTTTTTTCTAAGTGTGGTAAGGAACCATCGATTTTTAGAGCAAACTTGGCTTTTGCGCGAATAAAATCTATTAACCCTAAAAATTGATAAGCCTTTTTTAGAAAGGGAAGGTTAGGTCTAAGCTGATTTGTTAATTCAGTTAAGATTCGGATTATTTCCCGCTTTTCCCTATACTCTAAATCTCTGATTTCATTATTAATTTCCAGTACTTCGGTTGGCTCCAGGTATACGGTCTGTCCGGTTGCGGATTCGTCATGAATAAACCCTTTTATTTTTCGTTTATGTTCGGCCAGTACCGGAATAACCATTCGGCCACTACGAATGGTTAATGAGATATCATCTGGAGTAAAACCCTTTCCTTGGGCATCACGTAGGATTCTATCTAGTACAATTCTTAACCTTCTTTGCTCGCTTAATAATTTTTGCCTGATCTGCTGAAGCTCATTACTGGCATTGTTTCTAAGTTTCCCTTTTTCATCAATTTTTCCCTCTATAGCGTTTAAAATGTTTTTGTCCAAATGCACCATTCCCCCAAGTTCTTTTAAAAGAGGATAGGCCTTACTTCTTTCATCCTTGTCAAAAAAGGACAAACATTTAAAAATGGTTTGTAATGATTGCTTAAGTTGATGAAACTCATCCTCATCTAAGAAGGCGCCTTCAATTCTGGCTTTTTCCAGGCTTTTATTTACATCCAGGTATCCGCTGGCTGGGAAAGGATCCTGACTTAAGAGGATTTGTCTAAACTCCTCGGTTTGTCGGCATAGCTTTTCAATTATAGGAAAGGCATCCGAAAAGCGCATTTTTTCCACAAAAGTTATCCCTAAAGGGCTAACGCATTCTTCTTTTACTAATTGACGTACCTTATCAAAGCCAATCTTTTTTTCTATATTTTTGGGGTATAACATGCTAATGTTTGCAGTTCTCGTCTCTAAAAAACCAAAAAGCCTCCGTTAGGTATCGGGGCTTTCTTTTTAATTTGTAAGAATTAATAATTACAAGTTTATTAGTAATCGGAGAATCAGTTTATAAATATCTATATTATTTAAATAATTAAGGGCCCAAGAAAATCACTCAAACTAATTTTTCTATTCTCAGTAATTTTCTGTCGATTGAATTCTCACCTTAATGAATTAGGTAAGTTTTAAATTAACTTTTACCAATCAGTATCAATCGGTAAAGAGTTACAAATTCCTACTTCTAATCCTCCTTTTTCTTTTCTTCCTTTTTCTTTTCTTCCTTTTTCTTTTTTAATTTTTCTTCAAAAGCTTTGTTTCTAAGTTCCAGGCTATCATAAACTGCTTGGTAAATATCAGCCATTTCTTCTGTGTTTTCCAGGTAGTAACGATAACTTTTAAGGTAGACAGAATCACTAAAGCCGTGTTCTTTGTACAGTTCTTTTTCGTAATAGGTAAATAAAACCTCTGCCGAATCTCTTTTTAAATTTAACGCCTTTATCTTGCCTTCAAGTATTTGTACATCAACTAGGAAAGAAATCATTTGCTCCTCACTTAGCAAACTGTCTGGTTTGGGGCTTAGAGGGACACTTTTTTTTGTGTCGCAGGAAAATGCTAAGCCTAAGGATAAAATCAAAAAAAACTTTTTCACGGGTGAAAATTACTTAAATATGTTCTAAATTTAAAGCCGTAAAAAATGAAACCCTATGAAGGAGCTCATTAAAAAGCTTCGAAATTACGAAATAAGAATTCGAAAAGCTATTAACTCTCATCGTCATGGCAATTTTCGCTCCGTTTTTAAGGGATCGGGATTGGAGTTTGACGATGTCAGGAGTTACCAGTACGGTGATGATGTACGTTCCATAGACTGGAAAGTTACTGCCAAGGGGCATGGAACCTTTGTAAAGACTTATAAGGAGGAAAGAGAACAATCCATTTATTTTATTTTGGATGTAAGTGCCTCCCAGGAGATTGGGGCCCCTAATAAGCAGAAAATAGATGTAGGAAGAGAGATTTGTGGGGTTTTGGCTTTATCGGCTTTGAAGGAGTCCAGCCAAGTAGGCGTTATCGGTTTTTCTGATCAACTGGAAATGTATTTGCGTTCTGGTAAAGGGCACAGGCATGCTGCATATTTGTTGAAGAACCTTTTTGAGTTAAAATCGAAATCGAAAAAGACTTCAATAAGGCGGTCTATTCAAACAGCTTTAAAGTTGATTAAAAAGCGTAGCGTCGTATTTTTGATTTCTGATTTTATCGATAAGGATTATGAGCAGCCTCTAAAAGCCTTGATTCGCAAACATGACGTGGTCATTATTCACCTCTCAGACCGGCGTGAAACTCAACTTCCAAAACTAGGCATAATTCCTGTGTTGGATAAGGAAAGCGGTAAAACACTGTGGGTTAATACCTCTTCTGAGGCGTATCAAAAGCAATATGGACAGATGTATATGCAAAACAGTATTGCTTTGGATCAGTTTTGTCGCTCCCTTCAAGCGAATTATGTGGATATTGACACGGAGGAAGATTATGTTCCCAAACTTATTAAACTTTTTAAAATTCGTAATAAATCGAAAGGAAAGAGTGTGCATGCGTAAACGGTTGTTATTGAGCTTTCTTTATATTTTTCTAGTCTTGTCAAATCTTTATGGGCAGTTTTTGAAAAGGCCAGAAGGACATTTTTTGACAGATAGTATTAGGGTGGGGGAGATTCAATCTTTTTCACTGACCTTCCGCTATCCCAAGGATCAACAGGTGGTATTTCCGGACTCCACTTTTGATTTTGCCCCTTTTGAATTTTCAAAGAAGGAGTATTTTCCTACTAAATCGGGTGAAAAATACAGCTATGACAGTGCGGTTTACTATTTGAGTACTTTTGAAGTCGATTCCATTCAATATTTATCATTGCCCGTCTTTATGCTGTCGGGTAAAGATAGTATGGACATTTACTCTAATGTAGATTCTGTAGTTTTTAAAGGAGAGGTGGCACAACTTCCAGATTCCTTGGTTTTCAAGGAGAAAACTATTTACAGGCCAGTAACGAAGCAATTTAATTATCCGTATTTATTTATTGGATTAGGGGTAGTTGTATTCCTTGCTCTTTTGATTCTAATTATTTTTGGAAAAAAGATAAGAAAATCCTTAAAGATTTATCGGTTGAATAAGGCCTACCAATTATTTGTCAGGGAGTTTGATGAAAAAATTGAGGAATTGCGCCAGGAACCGGGAGCGGAATTGTCAGAAGGAGGATTAAAATATTGGAAGCTTTATATGGAGAAGTTGGAAAAACGGCCCTATACAAAAAATACTACTAAGGAAATTATCCATATGGAATCCAATGATTTGTTATCGGAACCATTAAAAGCAATTGATAGAAGTATTTATAGTCGTCATAAAGATGAAAATTTACATATAAGTTTTGGTCAACTAAAAGATTTTACAAGCCAAAAGTACCACCAAAGAAAGGAGGAGATCATAAATGCTTGAGTCGACAGGAGATGGACTTTCATGGTTGAGCCTTAAATGGTTCTTTCCTTCCACATTTCAAAATTACTCATGGGAAAACCCCAATTGGTTATATCTTCTATGGCTGATTCCCCTGTTTTTTATTGTTCGTTGGTTAATTGGTTTGCGGTTTAACCAAACCTATGATGTGGCTTTGGAGCAAAAACATTTAAAGATTAACCGGACTGCTTTATTAAGATTTGTTCCCGAGGTGATAATGGCTTTAAGTATTGCTTTGATAACTATTGCCTTAGCCAGACCACAAAAAAATAA
The DNA here is from genome assembly GCF_009711365.1 of Xanthovirga aplysinae. Lineage (GTDB taxonomy): Bacteria > Bacteroidota > Bacteroidia > Cytophagales > Cyclobacteriaceae > Xanthovirga > Xanthovirga aplysinae. The sequence continues at coordinate 5,038 of NZ_SMMB01001231.1, forward strand.
TGAGGAAGTTGAGCAATGGACTGAGGGTATTGATATCATGCTGGTTTTGGATATTTCTACGTCTATGGAAATTGAAGATTTTAAACCCAATCGACTTGAGGCTGCCAAAACCGTAGCTCATGAATTTATTTCCGGACGTTTTCAAGATAGGATTGGAATGGTGGTCTTTTCAGGTGAAGCCTTTTCTCTTTCTCCCTTGACTACCGATTACGACTTACTTTATAATTATATTGATGAAATTGATTTTAATATGATTGATAAAGGAGGGACGGCTATTGGAAGTGCACTAGCAGTGGCAACAAACCGCATGCGAGATTCAGATTCTAAGTCAAAAGTTATGATTCTGATGAGTGATGGGGATAACAATATGGGAAATATTGATCCACTTACTGCTGCTAAGTTGGCTCATGCTTACGGCATCAGGATTTATACCATTGGAATTGGGAAGGAAGGAAGAGTACCTTTTGGGAAGACTTTTTTTGGAACCACCCGCTATGTGGAAAATACCTTGGATGAGACTACTCTTCGTGAAATCGCTAAGATTGGAGAGGGAAGGTTTTTTAGGGTTTCTAATAATCAGGCCCTTCAAGAGGTATTTGCTTCAATAGATAAAATGGAAAAGGCTGAAATAAAAGAAACCCGATTTAAGGATACTACCGATTTTTATACAGCCTATTTGCATTGGGCAGTTGTATTATTTTTGTTCTGGCTGCTGCTAAAATCAAGTTTTATTAATAATCTTTTGCAAGATTAGGGGGAACTGATAGAATTTATTATTCATTCGAAAAATACCATTTTTCTTGAGGAAAGAAGATGGGATAATTTGCGTCAATTCGAATATTTTTTCAGTAATAGTTTGATGAGTATTAAAGAAAAACTTAGGGATTTCCAATCTCAATTAGAAGGTACATCCTGTAAATTAATTGCGGTAAGTAAAACAAAGCCTGTTGAGATGATTCGAGAGGCTTATGAAGCAGGTATCCGCCGATTTGGAGAAAATAAAGTACAGGAACTAACGGACAAGCATGTTCACCTTGCGGATGATATTGAATGGCACATGATCGGTCATTTGCAGCGAAATAAAGTTAAATATATAGCCCCCTTTGTTTCTTTGATTCATGCGGTAGATAGCCTCCGTCTTCTGAAGGAAATCAATAAACAGGGACAGAAAAACCAGAGAATTATCAATTGCCTTTTGCAAATTCATATTGCACAAGAGGAAACAAAATTTGGACTGTCAAGGGAAGAATTAGAGGAACTCCTGAAATCCGAAGATTTTAAGGGGATGAAAAATATAAAAGTAATTGGATTAATGGGTATGGCCACCAATACTGCTGATCAGGACCAGGTTAGAAAAGAATTTCGTAATTTGAAAAATATTTTTGAAGACTCAAAAGTACAGGGGGATCTCCCTAATTTTTGTATGAAAGAGCTTTCTATGGGAATGAGCGGGGACTATCAAATAGCAATTGAGGAAGGTAGTACTATGATAAGAGTAGGAAGTGCTATATTCGGGGCAAGAAATTATCAATAATGGGTCGTATTTTTAGTTTTTTCCTCTTGAGGAATTTGTTTTTTGATAATCTGTGAATCGTAGTTTCTTCTACTTAATTTTCATTCATAATTTTAAGAAGTGTTTGGATAGGTTCCCAAAAAGATCGTTTTCGATTAAAAATAAGAAATTAAGACAAGCTCTCACCCAAAAAAATAATTAAATGCAAAAGTTAACCCTTATCATTGGAGCCCTGGCCGGAGGTTTGGCTGTTATGATTGGAGCATTTGGGGCGCACGCTCTGAAAGCTTCATTAGAAGCTTCCGGAAAGTTAGAAGTTTTTGAAACGGGAGTAAAGTATCAGTTTTATCATTCTCTTGCTTTATTGCTAATAGGTCTGCTTATGTTTCATCTGGAGCATAAATGGTTAACCTATGCCTCTTACAGTATGATGGGAGGAATTCTGATATTTTCAGGGTCTTTATATATCCTCTGTTTAAGTGGTATAGGTAAATGGGGAGCAGTTACTCCAATTGGTGGTCTGTTGCTGATTATGGGTTGGATTTTCACCATCATGGCTATTTATAGAAGCCTTTAAATGAAAAACGTCTCTTACCCATCAATTGGAAAAGAGACGTCTGCAATTTCTTTGGTTTATATATTATTACTTCCTTTTTGGGGGGAGGACATTTGATTTTATACTCACTCTAGCCCTGGAATTGGTAGCATTAGATACCACTGTGATAAACTTATTTTGTGTCCCCATTTTGCCAGCACTATTAAATTGAACGGTGATTTCCCCACCATCTCCCGGAGCTATAGGATCTCTTGGCCAATTGGTAGCTGTACACCCGCAACTTGTGGTCACGTTGCTTAAAACCAGGGGTTCATTTCCTTCATTCGCAAATTTGAACGTATACTCTACCACATCTCCTTGGTGAATATCCCCAAAATCGTGTTTACTGTCTTTAAAGGCTATTTTAGGACCATCTTCTTCTTTTTGCTCTTCCTGGGCTATAACCTGGGTTACTAAGAAGAGGCCTAAAACCAAAACAAATAACTTTCTCATTTTCTAACTTTAGTTTTAGTTTAATTACTTTTTTTCGGTTTTGAAAGTAAAATATTAGACAACCTATAAAATTGATGCTTTTTTTTCAAAACCTAAATTGTTGAGAACATATAAATGAAGGTAAGTTTTCCTGAATTACATTCTTGAAGATTGCTTTTTTTGCTCTCTGTTTTAGTGTATTATTTTAATCAAGAATGGTAAATTTTATTTTTTCTCCAGTTCTCTCCAAATTATTACAAAATATAAATTCAATTATTTAGTATTCATTATTTTATTATACTTCTTCAGCAAAAAAACGTTCGTGGAAATTCATTAAAAATAATTCTTGGCTAGCTCGTGTAGTAGCTGTATATAACCATCGTAGGTATTCTTTGTCTTGCATTTCTTCAGTTAAGTACCCTTGGTCAACGAAAACTGCCTTCCATTGGCCACCTTGAGATTTATGACAGGTAAGAGCATAGGCGTACTTTATTTGCAAGGCATTTAAATAATGGTCTTTTCGTAGGGCTTTTTCTCTTTCTTTTTTTGTGTGAAAATTTTGTTCTATGTCTTCACGTACTGCATGATATAATTTTTTATATTCTTCCATACTTAAAGAAGGAGTTGGAGAATGAAGAGTATCCAAAAAAACTTTGGCTTCAAAAGGTTTTTGTTCGGGAAAATCCGGAAGTCGAAGCTCTAGGGTGGCAAATCGGTAACCATAAAGTTCTTCAATATTGATTATCCGAAGCACTTCTGCAAAATCTCCGTTCGCCAAAAATCCTGCTGGCGAATCTTCAGGTAGTACATGATAATTATTGCGTACGATCATTAAAAAATCTCCTGCATCGATTTCTTCCTCCCTAAAAAATATTCTATTTCGGACAAAATGGTTGTATTGTACTGCAGTTTTATTTGATCGGCAAATAATTATGGTATTATCTATTCCGTATTTATCATAAGCGTATCTTAATCCATCCTCTAGTTTTTCGCCATTCATCCGAAAAATATCTTTATAATCAGAAATTATAAATCTTATTCGAAAATTGTCTTTTTCCAGTTGTGTTCTTAGTTGGGTTGCATTGTGGAGTATTCCGGAGTTAATTTGCTGTCTCATCACTTCCTTTAATTCTATGGAAGTGACTGTTAGAAGATAATTTTGCGATAAATGGTCCACATAAAGTGCAATGCTTTCTTTTTGGAAAACAGGAGGTAACTGAGCACTGTCTCCAATAAACATCAATTTATTTCCATTTCCTTCAAAAACAAAACTTACCAAGTCAGCTAGTAGGCTGGAAGTTCCAAATTCAGATTCGTCCGAAATCATGGAGGCTTCATCCACGATGAAAAGTGTATTGGTATGCAAATTCTTTTGTTTTCTAAAAACCAATTGCCCAGAATCTGCATCAGAAACTTGCTTGTAAATTTTTTTATGGATGGTGAATGCTTTTTTACCAGAGTAAGTGGTCATTACTTTGGCGGCCCTTCCGGTGGGAGCTAATAACACAGTCCGATATTTTAGCAAAGGTAAAACCTGAACTAATGCACTGATAACTGAAGTTTTTCCTGTTCCGGCATAACCTTTGAGCACGAATGCCGGACGATTTTCAGGTTTTCCTTGGAAAAAAACGTCCCACTTGGAGAAAAGCTCTACCTGTCCCTGAGTGGGTTGGTGGGGAAATACCTTTCTTATTAGCTCTGATAATTTTCTCAATACCTTTGCGTTACTATCTTGGCAAAAAGCAAATATAGCACCTGCTTAGAGTCTAACAAAATCTCAGGTTTATTGAGAATTACCAATTAGGAATTGATAATTCAAGAGCTAAAAGATAATATTTAAGTTTTTCATTTTTCAATGAAGAAAGCAAGGTGCAAAGTTTTAGAGAAGGTGGTCAATTTTTGGCACTAATTTTGGAAATTTCTTTCTACAAATTTCAAATATGCTCTGGATTGCATTATATTTGGAATTCGGGGAAACTTTTAAATGGACAAAACTGAAATTTTTACCCTAAATAATTATAGTGATCAACTTAGGGTGCGGGTTTGTGGGATTTGTTTCCACAACAATGAGGTGTTAATGGTAAAACACCTAAAACTGACATCTAAGGGATATTTTTGGTGTCCTCCCGGAGGAGGAATGGAATTCGGAAGTTCAGCCGAGGAAAATTTAATTCGGGAGTTTAGGGAGGAGACTGGTCTAGATATTGAGATTAAGAAATTTCTTTTTGTTCATGAATACCTTGGGCCACCTTTACATGCCGTTGAGCTTTTTTTTGAAGTTGAAGTGGTAGGGGGAAATTTGATGAGAGGGGAGGATCCTGAATTTTCATCAAATGAGCAAATTATCTCTGAGGTTAGTTTTTTAAGTTGGGATGAAATTAAAAGTGAACAAGGGGTACAAATGCATGGAGTATTCAATGCATGTAAACATCCTAAAGAGCTTCTAAAACCGGGTAGTTTTTATAAACTGCAAGTCAAAACATAAAAATTGGGAGTGAATAAATTGTTTTTTAGGCTATAAAATCTTTATAATTGCAACAAAAAAGTTTTTTAAGATGAATTTAACCAAAGTTTTAACTGTAGTTTTTTCGCTAATTGCAGTCGGATTGTTATGGTTTTTATATTCCAGTGTTAAGCATGACATTGATGAAAAGGCGAGAATAGAACGTTCGGAGAAGGCTGTCATTGAGAAATTAAAGATAATTCGTACAGCGGAAATAACTTACCGTTCAGTTAATGGACAATATACGGATAGCTGGGATACCCTAAAAGCATTTATTACCGGTGGTATTATTTACAACATTCAGAAAAAAGAGGAGATCATTACATTAGATTATGGTGCTGATAGTGTAATTACTCATGTGGATACCTTAGGGGTGGTAAATGTAATGGATTCTGTATTTAAACCATCCGAATATCCTAGGTTTAATGTTGCTACTTTGGATAGAATTCCTCAAAGTGATAAGAAGTTTTCTATTTCCGCCGGTACTATTCAAAAATCAGGACGTGATGTAGCAGTAGTAGAGGTAGTAGATACTGACCCGGCTGATCCGGCAAGGAAAGAATCGAATGATATTCGAAACAGAAAGCCGCTTCGGTTTGGTTCAATGACTGAAGTAACAACTACAGGTAACTGGGAATAAGTCTTTTTTCCACAATAGAAAAATTTAGGGGTGATCACAGTGATAGGGAGGGTGTTTTTCCTATTGTTGTGATCACCATTTTTTTGTACCAGCAAATGTTTTAGGTGAGAATTGAACCCAAACATAGCATTAAAGATGAGCGGTTTACAATTGATAAACTTCATCAATATTCTTTGTCTATTCAGGTAAGCCCGGAATACTTTTTATGTTGTGTCACTGATAAAAGTGAAAACCGCTGCTTATTTTTGGAAGACTATCGGTTTGATCGTTTTCAAGACGAAAAAGAACTGTTTGTACATCTCCTGGAGATTTTTGAACAACATTCTTTTTTAACAGCAGGGTTCTGGAATTCGGTCAGGCTTTCTGTTGATACACCAAAGTTTGCCCTTATACCCTCTACGCTTTTCGATTCTTCTGCTTTAAATGATTATCTTAAATGGTCTTGTCCTATTGACCCTGAACAGGACAAATTGCTCTTTTATCATGGATTATCAAATGATGTGGTAGGGGTGTATGCCATTAATTCTCTTTTATACGATTGGGTGAAATCCCTCTATCCTAATTTAAAAGTGCAATTCTTTCATCAGAGTATTATTTTGATTGAAGCATGTTTAAAACATGCGGTTGAAAATTCCAAAAAGAACTTTCTGTCGATTTTCAAGGAAGGGGGTATCCTTCATCTAGTGGTTGTGGGTGAAGGTAGGTTGCAGTTTTATAATCAATTTATTGTACCCACAAAAGAAAAGGCCTTGAAGTACATTCTTTTGACGATGCAAGAACTTGATCTTGCCACCAATGTTGCAGAAGTGATGCTTTGGGGAAATGTGAAGGAGCAGTCTCCTTTATTTATTTTATTGAATAACTATTTTGATAATCTCTCATTTGGTGAGAGAACCCCTTCTCTAAAATTAGGTCTGGTCTTTGATGAACTTGAAGATCAGGAATACCATTCCCTTTTCAACTTAAGTTTTATAGCCCCATGAGATGCTAGACTTTAAAACCTGAGAAGGTTCATTGAAGTTATTTTTCTAAAGCATTCAGATTTGGTTCCTAATTTTGTTTTTTATACTTATTTTGGTTTTTAATTGATCTTCTGATCCGATTCTAGAGCTAAGTACAATTTTATGAAGCTCTAAATCAATTATGACAAATATTTATGAAAAAAATTGCCATTTTCCCCGGCTCCTTTGATCCCTTCACCAAAGGGCACGAAGATATTGTTATTCGTGGACTAAAATTGTTTGATGAGATCATAATAGGGCTTGGTCATAATTCTAAGAAAAAACGTTATTTCGACTTGGATACAATGATGCAATATATTGAGGAAACTTTTAAAGATTATCCTCATATAAGTGTCATTGCTTATGATGAGTTGACAGCAAATTTAGCAGAAAATCACGGGGCCAGATATCTCCTACGTGGACTAAGAAATACTACAGACTTTGAGTATGAAAATAGTATTGCTCAGTTTAATAAACAGTTGGTGGGAGATTTGGAGAGTGTTTTTTTGATAACTTCTCCAGCCTATGCCTATATTAGTTCCACAATTATCCGTGAGGTACATCGGTATGGAGAAGATGTTAGTGCTTTTTTGCCTTATAAATTGTAACAATGAGCAATGAATAATTAGTAATGAATAAATTGCTTCATTCTGCTGAATAAATTTTTGACTTATATTTTAGTTGAGATCCAAAAATTAGATGGCCATTAAAGGCGTCATATTTGATATCTTTAATGGCCATTATTACTTTTTCTTTTAATTATGTATCGATAATTCTTGAATTTCTTTTTCTCTTTGATCAAATTTTTTGAACACCCTTTTGATGGAAGGGTAGGTGTTTTTTAGGGCTTCTTTTACCTCAGCTAAGTCCATCCAGCGTACAGCTTCAATATCTTCTTCTAATTGAGGGGCCATTTGGGTATCATCCAAACAACTCATTTTATACCAAACAGTCTTTTTTAAAATTCGTTTGTGGTTTCTAATGTAGGTATGCCAGGTGTTGCAAATTTCGTACTCATTAGATACGCTAACATTGCACTCCTCTTCAACCTCACGAAGGGCTCCTGCTGGTTCGCTTTCTCCTTTTTCCAATTTCCCTTTTGGCAAGTCCCATTTCTTCAATCGGAAAATCATAAGGTATTTTCCGTCTTTAACGACTAATCCACCACCTGCTTTAATAATGGTAAATTGATTTTTAAAAAATTCCCGGGCTTCTTCTACTTCATTTGAAATAAAAGTAATGGATTTTAGCTTGTTCCCTTTCCCTTTTTCAAGAAGTTGAAGAAAATCGACCATTTGTTGGTTGGTCGTATTTATTACTAGAATGTTGCCTTTTAGTTTTTTTAGTTTTTCACCATTGTCTATAATTAAGTCTGCGGAAGATTTTTCTTGTGTTTTAATTGGACCGCTCA